>DATMUM010000201.1:0-32903 GCA_035564175.1 Mobilitalea sp. | reverse complement strand
TCCACATTCCCGTTTTTGAATAATAAATTCATCCGCTTCTGTTTCATGACACCGGAGTTAAATGATGCACTGCTTGCTGTATTGCTTGAAGTTTTAAATTAATCTGACAGAGGCTGTTGAAAAGCTTATCCCTGGTATTTTCAAAGCGTAAGGTATCTTTTCAACAGTCTCTGTTCCGATATTGTAAGCCGTTTCTATTTCTAAAATTCCATCTGAAAATCATATAATAAAAGTACCGCATCCGTATAATCTGGGAATTTTTCATAAATAATTATCCATATCGTAAGAAATTTTTAATAAATGCTTCTATTGACTTCGATTCGCATTGTGCTATAATTGCGTTTAGTTAGGCACCTAAATATTTGTACCATAACAGACAACTTATAAGAACCATAAAGGAGGAATTTCAAACTTAAAATGAGAGCTGAAGTAAAAGAACTGGTTGAAACCTTATCTGAGGTTTTTAAGGCAATCCATCAGCGTTCATATCACAAAATGGAGAACAAGAATCTATATCCCGGCCAACCAAAGTTATTAACACTTATCAGGGTCAAAGAAGGAATCACTCAGAAGGATCTGGCGAAATTGACTTTTGTTACACCGGCTACTATCACCGGAATGCTTAACAAACTTGAAGCTAATAAGTATGTATACAGAGTACCTGATGAAATAGATAAGCGCATCATGCATGTCTATCTTACACCGGAAGGGCGGCAGTTTTCTGAAGCAGGAGAACTATATATAGTCTCTATGATGGAGCAGATTTTTGACTGCTTTGATGATGAGGAACTTCTTACCTTTTTAACGCTGTCAAAAAAATTGAAAAGCAACCTTCGCAACATTGATAAGCAATAGTTTTCCAGGTCCCAAGAAATTCCCAATACTTATATGAAAGGACTACCGTATGTTTAAACTACTTAAATTTCTAAAAAAATCGGTTGTGGCAATACTATTTGTCATCATCCTGTTAGTCATTCAGGCTAACTGTGATCTGGCACTGCCGGCTTACACCTCCGATATTATCAATACCGGTATTATGAAAAATGGTATTGACAGTCCTGTTCCTTCAGTTATAAGAAAAACTGAGCTCGACCGGGTTACCTTGTTCATGACTGAAGATGAAAAATCAGTAATTCTCCCCCACTATACACAGATGAGTGAGGAGAATTATACAGAGAAGGAATGGTCAAAATATCTTAAAAAATATCCTTTATTAAAATCTGATGAACTCTACATCTGGGACGGTAATGATGAAGCTGCGATGACAGATGCCTTAAGTGTTCCTCTGGCACTCACTTTTTCAATGGAAGGTGACAGTGAAACCTCCATTCAGGCAAGACAGCAGCTGGTTGATAAGCTGGCACCCGGTAAAGATCAGAAGGATGTTGATATCTTTGCAATGCTTGGTATGATGCCTGCAGAGACACTGTCTACAGTAGTGACAGGCATGAGAGAGATGATTACGGCAATGCCTTCAATGATCCTTGCAGCAACCAGTTCCTCCTATGTTAAATCAGAATATAAAGCTATCGGCGTAGATGTCAGCAAGATGCAGACCAATTATATTATTTATTCCGGTGCTCTGATGCTTGGTGTTGCCCTTATAGGTATGTTAGCTTCTGTTCTGGTAACCTTCCTGGCTGCAAGAGTTGCCGCAAGGATGGGCCGTGACCTGCGAAGCAGTGTATTTAAGAAGGTATTATCCTTCTCCAACAAGGAAATGGATCAATTCTCTACCGCTTCCCTGATTACCAGAAGTACAAACGATATCCAGCAGGTTCAGATGCTGATGGTATGGGTGATCCGTATTGTTATTTACTCTCCTATTTTAGCTGTTGGTGGTGTGATTAAGGTTCTGAGAACCGAAAGCTCCATGTCCTGGATCCTTGCTGTTGGCGTTGGAGCAATCTTCGCTCTGATTGCAATTTTATTAGTAGTAGCAATGCCGAAGTTCAAATTAATGCAGAAGCTTGTTGACCGTATCAACCTGGTTATGAGAGAAATACTTACCGGTCTTCCGGTTATCCGTGCCTTTAGTACCGTTGATCATGAGAAAGAGCGCTTTGATATAGCGAACATTGACTTAACTAAGAATAACTTATTTGTTACCCGTGTTATGACCTTTATGATGCCCCTCCTTATGATCATCATGAACTTTATCTCCATATTAATTGTATGGGTATCTGCTAACGGTATTAATGAAGGTACCCTTCAGATTGGTGATATGATTGCCTTCATTCAGTATACAATGCAGATTATCATGTCCTTCTTAATGCTGACTATGATCTCTGTAATGCTTCCAAGAGCTTCTGTTGCAGCAAAGCGTATTGATGAAGTTTTATCTACCCAGACATCGATTAAGGATCCTTCAAAAGAGGAAATCTCTACAACAGGCATAAAGGGCTTATTGGAATTTAAAAATGTATCCTTCCGTTATCCAAATGCTGAAGAAGATGTTCTGTCCGATATCAATTTCGTTGCAAAGCCCGGACAGACAACTGCTATCATCGGAAGTACAGGTAGCGGTAAATCTACTTTAATTAACTTAATTCCAAGATTCTACGATGTTACGGCAGGAAATATTATCCTTGACGGAACAGATATCAACAAGATGAAACAGAATACACTCCGTAGCAAGCTTGGCTTTGTTCCTCAAAAAGGTGTATTATTCACAGGTACTATAGAATCAAATATTAAATTCGGTAATAGCAAAGCTGACGAGGATGAGATGAAGAGAGCTGCAAGAATTGCTCAGGCTGAGGAGTTTATCGATGATAAATCGGAAGGATATGAATCCCCCATTTCGCAGGGAGGTACCAATGTATCCGGAGGTCAGAAGCAGCGTCTCTCCATAGCAAGAGCGATAGCAAAGAATCCTGAGGTTTATGTTTTTGATGACAGCTTCTCTGCACTGGATTATAAGACGGATGCAAAGCTTCGTAAAATGATCCGGGAAGAAATCGCTGACAGTACTATTATTATCGTTGCCCAGAGAATCAGTACGATTATGAATGCAGAGCAGATTCTGGTATTGGATGATGGACGTATCGTTGGCAAAGGAACTCATAAAGAGCTATTAAAGAATTGTGAAGTATATCAGCAGATTGCATCTTCCCAATTGTCAAAGGAGGAATTGGATTATGAGTAATGAAGAGAACAGACAGCAAAATCCTTCTACGAAACCGCCACAAAGAAGACGTATGATGGGTCCTGGCGGTCCTGGCGGCCCAGGAATGATGATGGGCGAAAAGGCAAAGGATTTTAAGGGGACGATGAAGAAATTAATCTCCTACCTTTCGAAATACAAATACGGATTTTTTATTGTTTTCCTGTTTGCCATCGGCAGTACGGTTTTCACTATTATAGGACCTAATATCCTTGGTAAAGCTACTACGAAAATAACCGAAGGCTTAATCAGTAAGATTCAAGGTGGAGCCGGAATTGATTTCGATGCCATCAAAAAGATTCTCCTCACCCTGATTGCCTTATATATCATCGGTGCTGTCTTCTCCTTTGTACAGGGTCTCGTTTTAACCGGTATTACCCAGAAGGTGAGCTACCAGTTCCGTAAAGCGATATCCGAAAAGATTCACCGCATGCCGATGAATTACTTTGATACTACTTCCCATGGTGAAATATTATCAAGAGTGACAAACGACGTTGATACCTTAAGTAACAGCTTAAATCAAAGTTTACCCCAGTTAATAACTTCCGTGGTACAAATCATCGGTGTATTAATCATGATGCTTACCATCAGTATTCCAATGACTGTTCTGGCATTGATGGTATTACCACTTTCCGGTGTTGTTATAGCCAATGTAATTAAAAAGTCTCAGAAATACTTCAAACAGCAGCAGGAATATCTTGGGCATGTAAATGGTCAGGTAGAAGAAATCTATGGCGGTCACAATATCATCAAGGTATTTAATAAAGAAGACGAGTCAATTAAGGAATTTGATGATAAGAATGCGAAGTTGTATGAATCCGCATGGAAATCCCAGTGTTTATCAGGTTTAATGATGCCTGTCATGATGTTCATAGGAAATATCGGTTATGTTGGTGTTGCTATCCTTGGTGGATATCTTGCAATCCATAACAAGATTAAAATCGGTCAGATTCAATCCTTCTTCCAATACATCAGATTGTTTACCCAGCCCATCGGCCAGCTGAGCCAGGTAGCAAATATGTTCCAGTCTACTGCTGCAGCAGCTGAGAGAGTATTTGAATTCCTAGAAGAAAAGGAAGAAGTTCAGACAGTAGAGAATCCGGTATCGATCGATGGAATTAACGGAAATGTTGAATTCAAGGATGTTCACTTCGGATATAATCCGGATAAGATCATCATCAATGACTTCAGTGCTCAGGTTTACAAAGGTCAGAAGATTGCGATCGTTGGACCTACCGGTGCAGGTAAAACCACTATGGTTAAGCTACTCATGCGCTTCTATGATATCAACAGCGGTGAAATCCTGATTGATGACAATAACATCCAGGCCTTTGACCGAAGTGACCTTCGAAAACTCTTCGGTATGGTACTTCAGGATACCTGGCTGTTCAACGGTACTATTATGGAAAATATCCGTTACAGCAAGCTGGATGCTACTGATGAGGAAGTAGTTAAGGCTGCAAAAGCTGCCCATGTTCACCATTTTATCTCAACCCTGCCGGATGGCTATAACATGGTGCTCAACGAAGAAGCAAGCAATGTATCCCAGGGACAGAAACAGCTGTTAACCATAGCCCGCGCTATTCTTGCAGATCCTAAGATCCTGATTCTTGACGAAGCGACCAGCTCTGTTGATACAAGAACCGAAATCTTAATTCAGAAGGCGATGGATACCCTGATGAAGGGCAGAACCAGCTTTATCATTGCTCACCGTTTATCTACTATCCGTGACGCAGATTTAATTCTGGTTATGAATGAAGGCGATATCGTAGAGCAGGGTAATCATGAAGAGCTTCTTGCAAAAGTCGGCTTCTATGCTAACCTGTATAATTCGCAGTTTGAGAAGACAGCTTAATCAAATATTTAATTTGGGAAGCTTAGCATACACATCGAAAGTACAAAATCGCTCCTGCGATTTTGTACTTTTTTTATGTTATTACTTGTGTTAAAATAGGGGCAATCGGTAAAAGCTGGATTAATAGCAAAATAATATAATATGATATCGGGGTCAAAAGGTCATTTAATAAATGACTCGTTGTGAAACTGCATAATAAAAGTATTTCAGGAACTTCTTTTCGAACATTTGAATACTGCTATTTTGTGTATATTCAACATAGGAATTCTTGTTTTTTCTTTTGACCCTGGCATCATAATATAACTTAATAATAATCTCAGGGAATGCTATTTACGGATTTTACCATGACAGTTTACAGAAAGCGGAGTTAAGAGAAACGGAGTTAAGGATGAAGACAGAGAAAATCTATTCTAAAAATTCGGATTATCAGAGATTCGAAGTGTTAAAAACAAATCGCAATAAGAGATATAAATATAACGAATTCTTTGTAGAAGGCGTACGTAACATCAACGAAGCTATTAAGAACAACTGGCATATCACTTCCTTTCTTTATACAAAGGAAAAGAAGCTGTCCGGATGGGCTTCTGATCTACTTAGTACTGTAAAAACAGACATCAATTATGAGCTGACAGCTGACTTGATGGTTGATTTAAGTAATAAAGAGGATACATCAGAGCTCTTGGCAATCGTAAGAATGCGGGAGGACAGCTTTGAACAATTTCAGCTTTCCGATAAACCTATCCTTGCTCTATTTGATCGTCCTTCGAATAAAGGAAATCTTGGCACTATTATCAGGTCCTGTGATGCCTTGGGTGTGGAAGGACTGATTATTACCGGACATGCCGTTGATCTGTATGATCCCGAGGTTATCGTTTCTTCTATGGGTTCCTTCTTCAATGTTCCCGTAATCCGTGTCACAGAACATAACCGGCTTGAAAACTTCATAACTGACATGAAACAGAGATATCCGGATTTTAAAACGATAGGAACAACCGCGCATAAGAAGAATCCAATCAATCGTCTGGATTTAACCCAGCCCCTTATGTTTATCATTGGTAATGAAACCGATGGAATCAGTAAAATGTACCAGGATAATTGTGATATATTAGCCACGATACCCATGGCGGAAAGCTCTTCCGCTTCATCCTTCAATGTCGGATGTGCTGCAACGGTGATGTTCTATGAAGCAGCTCGCCAAAGAAGTTAATTTAGATACCGGAGGTAATTATGGATAGGAAAACAAATGCGTTGAATATCAATCTGACCAACGAAGAGAAAAAGCAGCTTCTTGAAGAAATCCAGTATTATTTCGAGACGGAACGAGGCGAAAATCTGGGTATTCTGGCTACAGAAAGCATTTTTGACTTTTTCCTGGATACCCTGGGAAAGCATATCTACAACAAGGCTCTCGATGATACGAAAAAATGGTATACCAACCGCATGGAGGACGTGGAGGCTGATTTCTATGCTCTTTACAAGCCACTGCCATAAAATTCAGTAATAGTTGCTATGCTCCAAGTTGTTACGCAATATTATCGCATCTAATATTATAACATCACATGTTATGACGTCCCGTGTTATGACGTCCGATGCTATGATGTCCGATGCTATGATGTCCCATGTTATGATGTCCCATGCTATGATGTCCCATGCTATGATGTCTCATGCTATAATGTCCCATATTATGATGTCCCATGTTATGATGTCCCATGTTATGATGTCCCATAAACTAAGGAACTGCTGTACAATCACTGATAGTATATCTTGCGACCGGCAATTCTTAGATAATTGAAAAAGCTGACCAGACTGTTCGTACATAGAAAACTGCATGCTTTTCATCAGCAGATACTCTTTATGCGAACAGTCCAGTCAGCTTTTCATTCACTGTTGAGTATGTCGGTTACGATTATACAACAGCTCATCATGATAAGAATCGCAGGAAGATAAGCTTTAATAATCGTTGGTAATTTAAATCAAGTAATTAAAGCTATCCTGGTTTTATATCTTAATGCATATGTTACCCGACAAATCGTGACAGTTCTTTATTGAATTTATCCATCTCTTCCCAGAATAGACCGTGACCACTAAACTCAAAGGGTACCAGTCTGGATTTTCTTATACATTGTTTTTGTACTTCAGCCAAAGCAAATTCACAGACTTTATCATGAACACCATGAAGGATCAAGGTGGGCATATTTATTGTCGCAAGATCATCAAACAGGCATTCATCTCTTAGCGAGGCTGCAAGCTTCGCTGTGGACCAACCGGCAGCCTGAAGTCCTAATTGGAAGAACCAGTCCGAGAAAGGCTGGGTGATATGCTGGAAGAAGAACATATCTCCAAATCCTCGCAGCATATTGGGTCGATCCTCGTATGTCTCCTGAATCATTTTTGTAACAGCATCCTTTGATAATCCGTAAGGAAAATCCATACGTTTCGTGAAACTAGGAGCAGCGGCGGCAAAAAGAGCAAGCTTGGATACCCCGTACCCATTATGACGAGCCATGTATCGAATGGCAATTGCTCCTCCTACAGAGTGACCCGCGAGTGTGAAATCCTGTAATCCAAGCGTTTCAACAATACATCGAACATCATCAGCCAACTGATCGTAGGAGTATCCCTCAAAAGGCTTATCTGAATTGCCAAAGCCTCTGATATCAATTCCGATGCATCGATATCCCATCTTAGGAAGCTGGTTGAATTGGTATTCAAACAGATTATGGTTTGCAGGCCAACCGTGAATGAACAGGATTGTCTTTCTTCCTTGCGGGTTAATCTCATTCACAAAGATTCTTACTTCTGGTTCTACATTAACCCAATATTCCAATGATATGTCCTCCAATAGTAAAATTACTTTTAGTAACATACTATTCACTTATCAACCATCGGTGTTAATCTGTTTTAATTCTTGGCAGCTTCAATCTGCTCAGCCAAATCATTTAGATATACCCAGCGCTCCATCTTCTCTTCCAGGGTTCTTGCGAGTTCTTCCTTCTGTTTCATCAGCTCATTAAGTTTGGTATAATCCGTAGCTGCTTTTGGAATTGCTGCTTCTGTTTCCTCAATTTTTACTTCCAGATTCGCAATGACCTCGTCGATCGTGTCATATTCCTTCTGCTCCTGATAAGTGAACTTCGGCTTGTTGCTCTTCTGTTTCCAGGTAGCTATGCTTGCGGATTTCTGGTCATCAGATGTACCAGGCTGGTTGGTTCCGGTAACAGACTTTGAACCAACCTCACTCAGCAGACTCCTTGCATCCTTATAGTCGGTAAAATTACCTTCATACTGACGTATGGTACCATTTTCGAAGGAAAAGATACGGGTAGCGATCTTATCCAGAAAATATCGATCATGGGATACAGTAACAACGATTCCGGGGAAGGTATCCAGATAATCCTCCAGAATGGTCAGGGTCTGAATATCCAGATCGTTGGTAGGCTCGTCCAGCACCAGAATGTTCGGTGCTTCCATCAGAACCTTAAGCAGATATAATCTTCTCTTCTCCCCGCCGGAGAGCTTGGCAATCTGGGTATACTGCATGGAGCCGGTAAACAGGAACTTCTCACACATCTGGGATGCAGTAACGGTTCCCTCAGAGGTCTGGATATATTCCGCTGTTTCCCTGATATAATCGATTACCTTCAGGCTTTCATCCATGTATTCATTTTCCTGAGAGAAATAACCTAATTTAATCGTAGTTCCGGTCTCAATCGTACCAAAATCGGGTAACAGCTTACCGGTAAAAATATTTAACAGGGTGGATTTTCCGCAGCCATTCGGACCAATGATGCCGATTCGATCACGTGGAAGCAGAATATAGGTAAAATCCTCGATTAGCCTTTTCTCACCAAAGGCCTTACCTATATTATTCAGTTCGATCGTTTTCTTACCAAGACGGGAGGAAAGAGCATTAATCTCAACTTTTCCATCGGTTTCAATAACCTTACGGTCTCGTAACTCTTCGAAGCGCTGGATATGGGCCTTCTGCTTTGTCGAACGAGCTCTGGCACCACGCTGCATCCATTCTAACTCTACTCGGAACAGGCTCTTCGCCTTACGCTCCGTTGCAAGCATCATCTCATCCCTCTCAGCCTTTAGTTCAAGAAACTTGGAATAATTCGCAGTGTAGGAATAGATGCTTCCTTTATCAATCTCTATGATTTTATTCGTAACCTTATCAAGGAAGTACCGATCGTGGGTTACCATGATAAATGCACCACGGTATTTTACAAGGTAATCCTCCAGCCATTCCGCCATCTCGTTATCCAGATGGTTTGTAGGCTCGTCCAATACAAGAATTTCGGCAGGTGTCAGCAGAGTTCGAACCAGGGCTACCCTCTTCTTCTGTCCTCCGGATAGAATACCCGGTGAGGCATTTACATCAAGGATATCAAGCTTTAACAGCATTGCGGCTGCCTCTCCCTCAAGATTTCGATACTCCTCTTCAGCCTTCTGATTCAGGACCACATTCTGAAGAATGGAAAGTTTATCATCAAATATCGGCATCTGTGCCAGATAGCCGACTCTGACCTTCTTCCCCCGGATCACATTACCGCTGTCCGGCTCCTCAAGTCCTGCAATAATCTTCAATAAAGTTGATTTACCGGTCCCATTAATTCCGATCACTCCGATTTTCTCCCCATCATTAATTCCAAAGGTGACATGATCGAAAAGAATTTTCTCCGTATAGCTTTTACTCATATTTTCTATTGTTATTAAATTCATGAAAACTGAACCTCTCTATGCATAATCTATCATAATATTACTAAGCCAAATCTACATGGTCTTTATCGTATCATATGGACTATAAAAAGTCCAGAATCATAGCATCAGTATTGTCCTATTCCACTAGACATTCTTCTTTCAGCCATCCATCAAGCTCCAGAAGCATGTCGGAGTAGCGTTGTAATGCGTCTAAGGGAGAGTATATGATTCGCTTCCACTGCAACAAGGCCCCTCTCAATACTAAGAAGGGCCCCATTCAACTTTATCCGTATAAATTCTATCGATTATCTTCTGATAATATCATTTCTTCCGGGTCCATTGGATACCAGAGTAATCGGAACCTCGATTTCCTTCTCAATGAACTCGATGTATTTTCTACAGTTCTCCGGAAGCTCTTCATAAGTTTTGATGCCTTTGATTTCCTGCTTCCAGCCCGGTAGATATTCATAAACCGGTTTTGCTTTGGCGAGCTTTACGGTTGTAGGGAAGTCCTTTGTTACCTTTCCATCAATTTCATATCCTACACATATCGGAAGGGTATCAAGATAGCCAAGTACGTCAAGCACGGTAAAGGCTACTTCCGTAGCACCCTGCATTCTGCAGCCGTAACGGGTTGCTACCGCATCGAACCAGCCCATACGCCTTGGTCTGCCTGTAGTAGCGCCATATTCGCCGCCGTCTCCACCGCGTCTTCTAAGCTCGTCTGCTTCATCGCCGAAGATCTCACTAACGAATTCGCCTGCACCTACCGCACTGGAATATGCCTTAACTACTGTCACAACACTCTTAATCTCATAAGGCGGAATTCCTGCACCGATTGCACCATACGCTGCAAGTGTGGAGGAGGAGGTAACCATCGGATAGATACCGAAGTCCGGATCCTTTAACGCGCCTAACTGTCCTTCCAGCAGGATGTTCTTACCTGCTTTGATTGCATCGTGAAGGAATGCTGCTACATCACAAACATAAGGCTCAACCATGGTTCTGTATTCCACTAAGGTATTAAATAATTCCTGCTGATCGATAGCAGGCTTGTGATATAAATGCTCCAGAATAACATTTTTCACCTCGCATACTCGTGCGATCTTATCCTTTAATACTTCATCATCAAATAATTCTGATACCTGGAAGCCAATCTTTGCATATTTATCAGAATAAAACGGAGCAATACCAGATTTGGTAGAACCAAAGGATTTGCCACCAAGTCTCTCTTCCTCATACTGATCAAATAATATATGATAAGGCATCATGATCTGAGCCCTGTCTGATACTAAAATTTTAGGTGCCGGAACTCCACGGTCTACGATAGACTTGATCTCTTTCACCAGGTAAGGGATGTTCAGAGCCACACCGTTACCGATAATACTTGTTGTATGTTTATAGAATACACCTGAGGGTAATAAATGAAGTGCAAATTTACCATATTCATTGATAATCGTATGTCCAGCATTACTTCCGCCTTGATATCTTACGATAATATCAGCTTCCTGCCCCAGCATGTCAGTAATCTTACCTTTTCCCTCATCGCCCCAGTTGGCGCCGACTATTGCTTTAACCATAGTGAATCCTCCTTGAATAACGTGATAATCGTGGTCAATGCCATCATTATCGCAATATAAATATTATATCCAATTACTAACCAAGTATAAACGATACTTTGCCATAAGTAAAATCAATATTTATTATAATAACCATAATTTATTCTTATGTCAAACCATTATATCCTTTATTTATACAGCTTTATTTATACAGCTTTATTTATACTTATACAGCGTATTTACTTCACAAGACCAAGTAAAGTCATTCACGAGGCTTTTTCTAGAACTACAAAGCCCCTTCAACAGCTCTCGTAAGGTTTTTTCTCGAACTTCAAAACCTTCAACAGCTCTCACAAGGCTTTTTCTAGAACTTTAAAACCCTTCAAAGGCTCTCGCAAGTCTTTTTCTAGAACTTCAAAACCCTTCATCAAAGGCTCTCGCAAGTCTTTTTCTAGAACTTCAAAACCCTACAAAGGCTCTCGCAAGACTTTTTCTAGAACTTTAAAACCCTACAAAGGCTCTCGCAAGACTTTTTCTAGAACTTCAAAGCCCTTCAAAGGCTCTCGTGAGGCTATTTATATAAATTAATAAATTTTTTAGCAGAAATACAAACAAATGTTTGCTTTACATAAATTTGTATGTTATATTATTCCATGTAAATATTTACAAATAATTATAATATAAACAGCCCAAAAGCTTGTTTGGATGAAAGGAAAGGAGTAATATCATGGCAGAAGGTAAGAAAGTAAGGGTTTGCAAACGTTGTTCCGGATTTGATGTAACAGAATTAAAGGGTAAGGTAAAATCCAAGGATTATACTACAGGCTGCATTGGCAGATGCGGATCGCAATGTCCTGAGCTGACTGGAAAGTTCTATGGATTTTTAGACAATGAATTTGTAGTATGTGATACGAAGGAAGAGTTCTTTGCAAAGATTGCGGAAATCGCTTAATACCAGGATTTAGAAATGGAAGACTAATATGAACATAAACCACATAGCTTTATACACCAATGATCTTGAACGGATGAGGAAATTTTACATAACTTATTTCAGCGCAGTTTCTAATGAAGGCTATTACAATCCGAAGACCGGTCTTCGAACCTACTTCCTATCCTTTGAAGATCAGACCCGGCTTGAAATCATGACGCGACCTAATCTGGAACAACTAATCCCGGTTCCTTTACAAACCGGTTACATTCATCTAGCCTTCAGTGTCGGAAGTAAGGAAAAGGTTGACCAATTAACCGCTACCCTTGAAGCAGATGGATACACTGTGCTCAGCAGGCCAAGAACAACCGGAGATGGTTATTATGAAAGCTGTGTTCTTGATCCCGATGGTAACCAGATTGAAATTGTAGAATAAGCATTTTCCAACACATACGTATAACCGGAAGAAACACTCTTCGGGAGTTTCTTCCGGTTGCTTGCAGCCATTGTTTGCATGCGTGCTCGCATTTTCGCATATTTACCTACGCGCACAAAATAATGGCTCTGTCTCATGAAGGCAGGGCCATTAAAACATTCTTGGCAGAATTATATCGTCTGAAAGCCTCTCTGTAATCTGACGTGCGGCAGACTGAATGAATTCTGTCATTCGTTCATAACTGATATATACAGGCATGAGAAGCTCCTGCTGTCTGTAGAAATGCTGCTGAAGAAGCCATTCCCTGCTGATACGCAGTTCCTGGGCACTGATCAGCCCATCAATCGGATAGATTGGTGTAAGCTCCAGCTTAGCACGTATTTCTTTTATGCCCTGATATTGATTAACCAGCAGCATATCATTCCGGTTCATGTCTGTAACGATATATTCAAAAAAAGGTTTATCGCCTTGATCTATTCCGAAGCTCTCCATTGTATGGCAGAATTCTTTGCGGATATTTAAAACAAACAATTCATCCGCTAAAATATGAACCGTATACCCACGGTATAAATCCAACAAGCCATCCTTAAGTTCCCTATGCTCCAGAATGAAGCGGACCAGACGCTTCTGATACATCGCATAATTTTCCGGCTTTTCAAAATCCCTGTCCAGTATGTCATCCCGGAAATGAGTATGCTTCTTATAAGCTCTTATATATCCTTCCCTGGCATGAATTGCGTCCGGTGCAAAGGAACCAAGAAAAAACAATCCAACATCCTTTAACGTTTCTCCGGGAAGAATTTTTAGTATCTCATTTGCAATAACAAGATGCGTAATAACGCCAGCCATAGATACCTCCAATATTCTATGTCATTCCATCAATATTAATAAGCTGAAGTATCCTAATTGCGCATATGACGATTATCATACGACACCTTATAAGACCTTTGATTATTGCTTTCCTGTGCTACCGTGACCACCGCGGTTTATGTTACCCAGGGTTTCCAGCTCAATGAATTCTATCTTTGGCTGATGTTCCACGATGCGAAACTGACAGATACGGTCATTTACATTAATAACTGTATCTCTCATAGCCAGCGCCGGAAAAAACCACTGATCGTTATCTCCGCAGTAGGTTTCGTCAATAATCCCTGTGGAATTTGTCTGTAAGATACCGAAATTCTTAAAGGTGCTGCTCCTGGGCACCACATGGGCTTCATAGCCTGCTGGAAGCTCCATAGCGATACCAAGTGGAATCAGTTTGAATTCACCGGCTTTCATTTCAACCGTTTCAGCTGCCCTTAAATCAATCCAATCTGATTTATTATCAATATATCTTAATTTTTCAACCTGGTCACTAATATATTTTATTTTAATTTTCTGCATTTGTTCTCCTATTCGTCTCTCAGAGTCCAGCTCGTCCAGCACTCGTTTACTCTGCGGTCTTTATTCCTAACATTGCAAGCAGCTCCTTTGCTGCTGTAGAAATCGGATTATTCGTGCCGGTAATGATACAGAAATTTCGTTTTGGTATTTTCATATCAAACTGCAGCTCAAATAATGTTCCATCCGATATCGCATCATGGGCAAAATCGCTGACCACACAGCCAACACCCAGGTTACGGCCGGCGAATTTTACGATGATATCGCTCATAGCCAGCTCAAATTCCGGCATCAAAACAACATTGTTGTTCTGCAGGAATTCATCGATATATTTACGGGTGCTGGTGTTACGCTCCAGACATATGATCGGCAAATTCTCTAATTCTTTATAGTTTAAAATTTTACCATTTAAATTGTTAAACCTGCTGCCTGCAACAAAGATATCCTGGATTTCCCGTACTTTTGTTATCACAATATCAGACTTGGCTTCAAAAGGCTCACTTACAATGCCAAAATCTATTTTGCCTTCATAAAGAAAGTCCAGTGTCTCCGGTGTAGGCGCATTCGTTACAATTACTTTAATTTTAGGAAATTTCTCATGGAATTTCTCAAGGTAAGGAAGCAGATAAAATTGAAGGGTCATATCACTGGCCCCAATGCGAATTTCTCCATTTTCAAGGTCAAGCATTTTCTGAAATTTGGCTTCACCCATCAGCATGAATTCATATCCTCTTTGTACATAATTATACAGAACTTCACCCTCGGGAGTTAATCTTACACCTTTGGGAATACGGATAAACAGCCTGCTTCCCAGGTTCGTTTCCAGTAATTTAATTGCCTGGCTGACTGCCGGCTGAGAAATGCAAAGATCCTCTCCTGCCTGCGTAAAGCTTCCTGCCTTTGCTACATAATAAAAGATACGATAATATTCCAAATCAATATTCATATAATTTCCTCTTATGGACTTGTGTGAATGGATTACATAGATTATATCTTATAATTATGCAAAAAGCAATTATAAATTTCATAAATATGTAAAAATTTATTTCAAACTAATTTAATTACTGGTTACCTGCTGCAATGATATCTGATCGACTTAATAGCACTTTCCACCAGGGCTTTATAGAGTAGGAACGAAGAAAATTAAAGTTTGATTAGACTATTGACCATTTTAGTCAACAGTGCTAATATAATATTGACCATTTCGGTCAGACACAAATCAATGAAAAGAGGTGTTTCTTATTCAGTACGAAAGCTTTGAGAATCTGGATGAAACCAAGAAAATGAATATTATTAATGCCGGCTTTAAGGTATTTGCGGAGCATGGCTATGTGAAGGCTTCGGTAGAAGAGATTGTAAAGGCTGCCGGTATTTCTAAGGGAAGCTTATTTTATTATTTCGAGTCAAAGAAAAACTTTTTAACATACCTGTACAACTACAGCGGTCAGGTTCTTGAGAGAATAGTTGATAGCCCGGGATCCGACGGTAAGCCTACCTATATGGTATATACGGACTTCTTTGAACGGTTGAATACAATCCAGCTCCTTAAGATGAAGGCTGCCACAGAATATCCGCATATGACTCACTTTCTGAAGAAGATTGTCTTAGATTCTTCACCTGTTGTGAAAGAAACCCTGACTGCCATCAATGAGAAATATATGGCTGAACGGGTTATGTCGTTCTTTCAGGGACTCGATTACCACAAATTCAAAGATGGTATTGAACCAATGATGGTGATTCAACTGCTTACCTGGTGCTCTGAAGGCTGCGCCAGCCAGGTACAGTTTGAAGAGAAAATGAGATCAGCCTCTCAAAAGACAGCAGCGGATTTCGACAGAGTGGTCGAATTATATGAAAAATACGTAGCATTGTTTCGCAATAACTTTTATAAAGCGGAATATCTGTAAGCAGTTCTCAGATAACGCGTTAAGTATTTGATTATTATATGTGCCACGAGTTTTTAACACATTATTAACAACAGAAAGGGGAAATAGTATGTCCGTTATCGAAATTAATGGATTGACAAAGGATTACGGTAATCATAAGGGAATTTTCAATTTATCCTTCCAGGTACAGGAGGGAGAAGTATTTGGATATCTGGGCCCAAATGGCGCCGGCAAGACAACTACAATCCGTCATCTGATGGGTTTTTTAACTGCAGATAAGGGGAAAGCAAGTATTTTAGGTAAGGACTGCCGTAGCGAGAGTGCTTCGGTTATGAAAGAATTAGGCTATTTACCTGCCGAAATGGCATTCTTCGATGGAATGAGCGGTATGGATTTCTTAAAATTCATGGGTGAAATGAGGGACATGTCCAATACTGCTTACCGAGATGCGCTGATTAAGAAATTTGAACTGGATACCAGAGGGCGAATCCGTAAAATGTCCAAAGGCATGAAGCAAAAGCTTGGCATTGTCTGTGCCTTCATGCATGATCCTAAGGTTCTACTTCTGGATGAACCAACCAGCGGTCTGGATCCTCTGATGCAGAAATTATTTGCAGAATTAATTCTGGAAGAACGCTCCAAGGGGAAAACCATACTGATGTCCTCCCACAGCTTTGAGGAAATTGAACGAACCTGTGACCGCGTAGGAATCATCCGTCAGGGCGAACTTGTAGCAACAGAGAACATCCATGATCTGAAGGAGAAACGCAGAAAAATCTATCTTATTACCTTTGATTCTCCTGCTTCTGCGGTGGAATTTGCTAAAAAGGACGGCTACGATAAAGTAACCGTATCCGGTGCCACAGCGAAGGTATGTATTCTTGGTAATGTGTCTTCCTTTGTCCATGAACTGGGCAAATACAATGTACTTGACCTTGATACCGAGAGCTGTAACCTGGAGGATGTTTTCATGCAATATTACGGTGTTTCCAACGGGAATCACAGTAATAAGAACTAGGAGGAGCCGGATATGTTAAGTAAACCTTTATTAAAAGCAACCATAAAACAAAATTATATCGTGCTGCTAATCATCATCGGAGTTTTGATGATCTATATGCCTACCATCGTCAGTATGTATGATCCGAAGACTCAGGAAAGCCTGAATGAAATGCTGAAGATGATGCCCAAAGAAGTCATTTCAGCCATGGGCTTTTCCAGTCCGGTAAGTGATTTATTAAGCTTCATTGCGACTTATTTTTACGGCTTTCTGATATTACTGCTGCCGATGATATATACCATCATTGTAGCAAACCGAACAATAGCTTCTCATGTAGACAAGGGATCCATGGCATATCTGCTTTCTACGCCGAATACCAGAGCAAAGATTGCCTGCACTCAGGCCTTCTATCTTCTGACCAGCATCACTCTGCTTATCACCTTTGTTACTCTGTCAGGAATTTCGATGTGCCAGATCCTATTTCCGGGTGATCTTAATATTAAGGGCTTTATTCTCCTGAATCTGGGGGCATTGCTGCTGTATTATGCCTTAACGGGAATTGGCTTCTTTGCTTCCTGCTTCTTTAATGATACGAAGAATTCACTTGCCCTCGGAGCCGGACTTCCCGTAGCCTTCCTGCTGTTCCAGATGGTTTCCGATATCGGAGATGCTACCAAATTCTTCAAATATTTATCCTTATATACCTTGTTTGATCCTGCTACGATCATAACCGGAGAAGGTTATGCTGTTTCCTACCTTGTTTTGGTTGTTATCGGGGTAGTGATGTACACAGCAGGTATCCTCTCCTTCCATAAGAAGGACCTGACGTTATAAATATCAAAAGCCGCAGTTCACTGCTGTTAACCTTTTATAGAACAAAAAGGTTATGGAACTTACCGGATACCGCCTAACCAACCTCCAGTAAATTCCATAACCTTCCTTATATCTTCATATTATGAATGATAAACTCTTATCTTCATATTAGGAATAATCTTCATATTAGGAATAAAGAAAACCTTCCATGATAAGTATTACTATCAGACGTTATGAGACTGGTCAGCATACGTATCCAGAAGTAGAATCAATTCTGTCCGTTATATCTGACATAATAGTCATCATACACCATCAGCTTCTTATTCAGCGTCTGATAACCCTTATCCATTAATGCTGTGATTCGTTCCTTGGCACCTGGAATTGCCTTTGTCAGAATCGCTTCCACCTGAAAAGCTTCATACAAATAGGAATTTGCAATCTCTAAGATTTCACCTATGACTGAAGCAGTTTCATAGCTGCTTTGTAAATCAATTCGAAGAACCCCATAATGATTGAATTCATCTTCTGCCAGCCTATGAAACATCTCAACGGTACCAATTCGTTCATTTGAGGAATTTAATCTCACCGTCCAGCGGATAAAATACTTATTCGTATAAGAGAAGCTCCAAAAATCAATTGCCTGCCGCATTCGCTCAATAGTCGTATAGTGAAAATTATCCCCATGGCAATTATCCGAATTAAAAATTGGCACTGCATTCTCATCTGAATAACATTTTAATAAATCCACTGCATCTTCCATATCCGTTTGTATTAAAGTGAGATATTCCCTTCGATACACCGGACAATCTTCATAAATATCTTTCATCCTGTTATCCCCTTACATCAAAGTCTATTGAATTATACTAAGTCTTCATGCTGCCTCTTTAGGCAGCTCAAAACCTCGGAAGAACAAGGCGCGAGCACCACTGTGCGAACTTCGCAGTTCTTCCCGTGTGAATTGCTTTTTAACTCACACTGTTATACTTACAGATTATATCCAATCATTTTCGGTTACATGCTGATTTATCAGCTTCATGCAATCGAATTATTTCTGATAATCTTCCGAATACTGAATCGCCTTTCCTGCTTTGAAGCCAAATAAAATTGTCTCGATAGCCTGGGCAGTAATAACACGATATTGCAGGAAGTACATCATATTATCGACAAAATCGATATAATCGGATTTCTTCTCGTCCAAAATTATGGTATTGATGCTTTCATTATTCAGGCATCTGAGTAAGTAACCTACAACAAAGCGTTCATTGGCAAAGGTCAGATTATAATCCTCAAGGTTGTCCTTAATTATCTGCAGAGGCTTACGCTTGATCAGCCAGAACGCGGTATAGGAATAGATCTTCGTTGTACTGATACGCTCTATTCCATGAAATTGCTTGAGGCGGTCAATATCAACAAAATAATCTATAATCATCTGGCTTAGCGCGTTCTGTGATATCGTAAGATTCTCTTCGTAATGATGCCTTTTAATAAATTCAACCATGTAATCGTACAGGGAGGCGTAACGGTTCTTGATCTTCTCCTCACCAAAGGCATCAATCAGATACTGATAAGTCTTGCTGTTAAAATTCTTATAACTATAATTGTCCATTGTATGCCACCGTCCTGTTCTCAACGTAATTGAAATAAGACATTGTCTTTAGGTATCTCTGATAGCTTCTATAATCAATGTTCTCAAATTCCAGCGTATAATCTTCATAATTATTCGGAAGTACATGCTTGGACAAGGTTCCGTTCTTCAATGCATTCATGAATTCATCCGCAGCGTACTTCGCTTCTTCACTGTGCTCTATTTTCATAGGTACCTCCCTTTCACGCTAATCCTTAATATAATTCATTGATATCGCCGACTGATTTGGAGGTTACACTCCTGCTGTGCAGATTATCATATTTTCTGCTTTCGGGCATCTCATTCAGAATCCGCTCGGCTCTCTCCGTAATAATTTTCTTATTCTCCTGCTTTTCATTCGGCACAGAAAAGATTGACTCGTCGTAATAATCATGCATGAACATGCTTAATTCATCTGCAACCTCCGCTACCTTGCTTAAGAGGTTTGATGTCCGTTTTAGCACCAGCTTTTTATTACCCGAATAAAGCTTATATACGAAATCATGGTCATTTTCACTCCAAGCCTCGTCAAACAATGTCCTGACCTGTAATTCAATATAGGTTCCATAATAGTTGATGATATAATGATTGCTGCTGTACCCGGGGTTATTCTTTTCAAAGTCAAAAGTGTCCCGTCCCTTTAATTCATAGCATTTGGTATTCTCTTCATACCGGTAAAATACCTTCGGTCTCTCCGCCAGAAAGGGTTCCTTCGCGTCACCGACATAATCCCTGGTGCGATTCTTTACATACTTTTCCGTGCCTTTAAAATAATGATGCCAGATCAGGTCATGAATTTCCTCCCAAAGATAGCGGTGGCGGATCAGTATTCTTGCTCCCAGCAAATCCATGATTACTTTTGTGTAAGTCTCCTTTGTGATATTCGCATAGTCCAAATCAGTAAAATCACTGTATTTCTTATGAATAATCTTAACAATCAGACTTTCCGGGCTTTTGATCCTGTAACGCATGGAATGCATTGCAGAAGGCGTTCCGATTTCATCGATTAAGCTTGTAATTGTCTTTCTTAAGCTTCCGTTATTAATCCGAAGTTCATAGTCCTCATAAATTTCCCTGATAATATCCCACAAGTCGGGGTTGAGCTTTTCCAACTCATGAAATTTATCTGCAATCTTATTCTTTTGAAGGAAAATTTCTTTGCTTTCCATTGTGGTAACATCCCCTTCTCATTCGTTGTCATCCATCGATTATATCGTAATTTCCATAAACCCTACCGTAAAGGGTAAATGCTCGAATTTCCTCGTTCCTGTCGGTGTAAATCCATAAGCTATGTACCAGTTCTTTAAAACTTTATTTTCCTCAATGATGCTGATGGAGATCCTCGAACCTCCCAGGCCTTTTACCAGCTCCTTCGCATAATTAAGAAGCTTCTTACCCAGGCCCTTATGTCTGTATTCCGGTAAAACTACAAGTTTCTGAAGAAAATACAGCTCCTTAGTATTCTTCTCCAGCTGCATATAACCGATGATTTTCTTCCCATCCATCATCCCGTACATCATGTGGCCTTTTTCTTTCTCGGCAGCCAGGCGTTCCTTCTGAATAAATGCTCCGTTCGTCGGGCAATTCTCCTGTGTTAATCCGAAATCCTTGGCTACTGTCAGAAAGCCTTCACGTATGACCCTGGCACACTCCTCTAAATCATCATCCCACATAGACCTTATCTCATAACTCACAAATACGCCTCCCCCTAAGCTTTATCACTTTAATTGATTACATTATAATCTAAGGCAGCAATAAAATCAATTTATTATAAAATTCCCTAGGGAAGAACTTAGCGGCTTTTAAGACAGGCTGCCAGCAAAAAATAAAATTCCTTCGATAACTCAAGAAGAACAACAACACAGAAAATCCCTGCCGGATAATAAAACTCCGGCAGGGATGAATTAACTTAATTTATAGTATTGTCTATTATTGGGTTATATCGTAGAAAACTATTTAGAACCCCAGATACACTGGTTATTTGAACCGATTAAAGAGAAGGTCATTACTTCGGTACGACTGGAGGATTCATTTCTTTGCTTATAGAATACACCCTTATAGGTTACACCGCCGATTACCATGCTGCAGTAATAAGTGCCTGAAGTGTAAGACCAGGTACCGGTAACATTTCCGGTGATGGTTCCGTCAGAGTTAAGTGTAACACTCTGGGTGGTAAGCATACCAACATTTGATGTGGATGCATCCAAGCCCATGTTCACATACTGATAGGTTCCGCACATATCGCTGGAGCCGTAGCCTGTGGAGGAAATGGAGCTTCCCAGATATTCGTATACTGCTGTAACCGGCCATTTATCAGCATTCAGGAATTGTTGATGTACACGGACCTCATGATATTCTGTGCCGCCGTTGAATCTGGTATGGTAAATCAGATATCTCTGTCCGTCAGTATCAATGAATGCAGAGTTATGACCGCCGGATTTGTACCCCACACTTAAGCAGGAAAACATGTAATTACCAAAGAGCTTAATACCCAGATTTGCCTGATTGCTGGAAGAGGTATAAATAGCTGAGTTACCTGCTGCATCCGTATAAGATCCGTTAATTGTCGTAGAACGATACAGACGAATCTGGTATCCGCCGCTGGCAGCCAGACCGCCATAGGTTTCATATAAGTAATAATAACCCGCAGAGGAATCATACACGATGTAAGGACCCTCTCCTGATTTTCCATAGCCGCCTGCAATTCTTGTACCAAAGTATCTGTCAGTATTGCCGCTGTCTGATCCCGGATAATATGGTTGTCCTGTTGACTTATTAATCTGTAAGGTGAAAATACCGCCTGACCAGGAGCCATAGGTCATCCAGAGATTTCCGCTGGCATCATAAATAAGGTTAGGATCAATGGCATTCGGGAATAAGGTGTTGTTATAAGCACCGCTGTTAAACCAACCGGATCTTGTTCCTGACAATGTACCCTTATCAATCAGCTCCGGAATGTTTGTATACTTATAGGAAGTATTAACAGACTTTGTTCCTAAGGAGGATGTAGTAGTAATCGTGTTATCAGAGCTTGTAAACCCGGAATATACAACGGTATCAACATATTGGAAAGGTCCGGTTACTGATTTGGATACCGCAAATCCGATACAGGAGCGGATGTAGGTTGAAGAAGTACAATAATACATCATGTAAGCACCTGTTGTACCGTCAGCCCATACATAGGAGGAATTATAGATAATATCCGGTGCCCATACCGCAGTACCGCCGGAACAATCCTGAT
Organism: Mobilitalea sp.; assembly: GCA_035564175.1. Classification (GTDB taxonomy): domain Bacteria; phylum Bacillota; class Clostridia; order Lachnospirales; family Lachnospiraceae; genus Mobilitalea. Next base: position 10,311 of record DATMUM010000201.1, on the reverse strand, counting down.
CATTATAGCCTGCCCATGCGAAGGAGGTTGCTAAGGCAGACGTTAATGCTGCACCGGAAGCTCTTGAATTGTTACCGGTTCCACCAGCTTTAGCCAGCTCCCACTTCTGCATATCGCCACCCCAGTAGGTCCATTCCTGTACATTGGCTCCGCTTGCAGTGCTGCCGTCTGCGACATCTAGGCAGGATGCATTACTGGAGGATTTGGTAAGGAAGGTAACAGTACCATCGTCATTTTGCTGAATCTTAAATAACTGCATAGATCCTCCCCAATAGGTCCACTGATCTATGTTAGTTCCATCTGCAGCTAAACCGTTGTACACATCGACACAGCTGGCATAGGAAGATGCGCCGGTTAATATGTAGTAATAGCCGCTGCCGTAATAAACAATTCTAAATTTCTGTGCGGCGGCTCCGTTGTAGGTCCATTGCTGAATGTTAGTACCATCCGTCGCTGACCCATTAACAACATCTAAATATAAACCGCTATTCTTATTCTTGATATAATAATAGCCTTCATAGGTGGGAGCTGAATACAGAGTGGCATTAGTATAGCCCTGGGTTCCTATGGTTGACCAGTTCCTTAAATCCGTACTGGATGCCTGCAAAATATGTGAGCCATAAATATAATATTTGCTTGTTGATGAATCATAGTAAACAGCGGGGTCGTGAACCGAAACTCTTGTTGTCGTCGATGTTGTAGATGAACTAGCAGCACCAAGGACATCGTTAACTGTAAATAAGGATATTGCCAACGAAAAAACTAACATCATTGCCAAAGCTTTTGTTGAAATACTGTTTGATAATTTTTTTATTATTCTTTTCATAAAATAATTCAGAATAAAAGCCCCTTCACTTTTATACTGAAGCTCCTTTCCTTTTGATAGTTACTCCCCTTAGAAATATCACAAACTGATAATATCCCCGCACTACACCACCTTTCTTTTTTATTGCTTATGATATTTCTATATTTTTAAAACTCACAAAAACCGGCATTGTGAGTGATTAACAAAAATGAATGGAAATTAAACAAAGATGCTTCGCTTAGCTGTCAGAGTTAAAGATTTTGTTGAAATGACAATGGATTAAAAGATTGATTTTATTAAATATAGTAATAAGTTAACTATTTCACAAATTACTTATCTTATGAAATAAGATATAAACAAGATATAAATAAATTATAAGTCTATCCAAGAAAGGTATTTAAAATAATTATAACTAAAACAATCACAATATGTGAAGTATTACCTAGTTTATTCCAGATATACTATAAAATGGTTGAATTATTCTGTATTTATTATTATACATGATAATTCTTCCATTGTAAACATAAAGTTAAGTTAATAGTTTATAAGTTAATTATTCAATTAACATAAATATTTACCACATATTTCATCTCAAACAGACTGCCCAGTAAAATGTAACCGATTATAAAATTCCGCATTTCTTCAAAGACTATATAAGGTAAAACATTTTTCCATCATACTCAGAATATTAAATCAGAAAGGTTGGTGCATTTTATGAACAATGTCCATTACAATGTAAACGGTTTATATAATATTCCTATGAAAACGCAATTAAAAAATGCCCTTGAGGAATTGGATGGCGTACAGATGGTAAATGTCGATCTGAAGCAAGGTACGGTTGAGGTTGGTTATAACGAGCCGGCGAAGGAAAGTGATATCAGAAAAACAATCGAGCATATTGGCTGTAAAGTAGAATAACCAGGCTTCTTATTGAAAGTTGTCATTAAGCTGTACGTCAGAAAGCCCCTGTTATTCGAGTTGTTAATGACTACTCGGATAAAAGGGGCTATTCTTTTCAGCTCCGGCCACATCACCATAAAATTCCTTATTGTAAAAACCACTTTGCAGCAGTGTAAATTATCATGCATTGCTAAGTGCGTCTGCTACAGCCTCCATAATACCATTGCTGCTATAGGTAGCACCCGATACAGCATCCACATTCGCAGATTGCTCATCGATGATTGCCTGTGCCACGTAGGAATAAGCACGGTTAAAGAAGGGTCTGTCATCTCTGGTGGAAATTACAGAGATGTCAGTGATCAAGCCCTTTTCAACAGTAACGGATACCTTTGTGGTTCCCCCGCGAAAGCCTGTTCCGGAGCCCTCATAGGTTCCGTCCTTATAACCTTGAACAGTATCTGTACTTGCTGAGCTATCTGTACTCTGAGTATCTGTTTGGGTACTATTCTTGGTACTATCCTGGGTATTTGTCTGGGATGAAGTATCAGAGGTTATATCTGTTGTTGTATTTGGAGTGATAACCCAAGTATTAGAAGCATCTGAATTATCTTCAGTACTTCCTGAACTATCCTGCTGACTATTATTTGAGTTTGTATCCGAACTGTTATTGGTATTCTGCGACGCGTCGTCTCCATTATCTTCACTGAAGGACTGCGCCGTCTCTTCGGTTGAGGAATTTAAGGTGTTATCGGAAGACGTATCTGCACTTCCTGATGTATCCTGAACCGTATTATCTACGTAGCTGTTCGTATTACTATCTGAATTGGTAGAAGCCTGCTGTAATGCATTCGCAACTGCTTCCATAATGCCATTACTGCTATAGGTTGCACCGGATACTGCATCCACATTAGTGTCCTGCTCCTCAATAATAGAGGAAACTACCGTGTTGAAAGCCCGATTGATGAAGGGACGGTCATCTCCGGTCGAAACCAGGCTGATATCTGATATCACACCATTTTTAACGGAGACTGATACGGTCGTAGTCCGTCCGCGAAAGCCTGTTCCTGAGCCTTCATAAGTTCCGTCGGTATATAATTGATCTGAAGCAGATGTAGTTGTTGTTTTGGTAGAGGCATACACATTACCGGTTGTTGCAAAAGATCCCACATAATATGCTCCGGTAATCGCTGATATGGCCAAAGTACTGAATAGGATTGGACGTACATCCTGCTCTACGACGGTGAGGCCGATATTGTTCCTGGGACATTTTGTAATGCATTGCAGACAGTTGATACACTCTCCGGATTTGACCGTATCTTTTTTATATAACTGAATGCCCATGGGACAGTTTTTGGTACATACGCGGCAGTTGCCGCATTTCTCAGACGGTTTTTCAATCGCTGTTATTCTAAGCTTTGACGTAAGTTCAAAAATGGCTCCCAACGGACACAAATATCTGCAGAAAAACCGTTCTACATAAAAGGAACCTACCATAATAGCAATCAGAATTAATAATGCAGGGCCTAAATTACTGATGACATAGGACACAGCGGGAACTGCTCCAACGGTAAACAGCATACCGAAGGCATCCCAGGGGTTTGCATTCTGGAAGGTGTCCACACCGAGACTCCAGCCAAAGATGATAAGTACAAGCAAGAAAACGTATTTTAAATACTTAAGAACACGATCAATATTTTCCGGCATCGGCTTCCTATGTTTGTTTACCTGCTTTGATAACCCATATATAAAGTCTCCCAAAGAGCCAAAGGCACACATCCAGCCACAGAAAAACCGACCTGCTAACATTGTGACGGGGATAACAACCAGAAAGGCAATGATCTGGGGAAGCAGCTCCAGAAAATTAAAATTACCCTGATAAATACTTTGATAAATCTGCTTTACTCCGCTAAATGCGCTGATATAAAGTCCCGGTAAAAGAATAAAAAATAATATTTGCGATAAAATCCGGAGTATTCTTATTTTTGATATTTTTCTATTTTTCTGTTTCATATAAATTACCTTGCCTTTCTTCAAAACCTGCAAACTTTGGACCGCAGGCACAATATTTGCAAAGTGAATTGTAAACAATTCACATTACCTTCCTTCATTAATCTCATCAGCAGTTACTCTGATATTTCTCTTTTAAGCCATCTGTGATAAAAATACCGCCATCCTCTGTCAAAAATACTGCATCTGCCTGGAAGTATCCCAAAAGCGAAATTCCTTTCTCCATCCCGAGAATAAAAAGTGCTGTGGTAAGAGCATCTGCTATTACAGAACTCTCACATATTACTGTTACACTTAATAAGCCGCTCTGTGCCGGGCTGCCGGTGAGGGGATCCAGAAGATGATGATATCTGATACCATTCTTTATAAAAAAGCGTTCGTTACTGCCCGAGGTAACAATCGTCTGATTTTCTACCAATACATAACCTACATACTCTCCTCTTGGAGCTAAAGGGTTTTGTATCCCGATTCTCCAAGACTTCTTATCCGGTTTCCGGCCGATTGTGATAATATTACCACCCAGATTAATTAAGGCACTGTCAGCTCCACCTTCCACCAGAATTCGCTTCACCTCATCGGCGGCATAACCTTTCGCGATACCGCCTAAATCAATGGATTGATTTTGTTTCTTCAGTAAAATGCTTTTCTTAGTTCTGTTAATCATGATATCCTGATAATTAACCAGCTTACAGCACTCCATAATTTCGTCATTCAATGGGATACTATTATTACTTTTTCCTATCCCCCACAGTCTGGCCAGTGGTCCAATGGTGATGTCAAAGGCTCCATCAGACTGTTTGCTCATTTCCTTAGCCAGTGAAATCAATTCCATGGTTTCATCGGATATGGAAGCCTCCTGATTACCTGCAGCAAGATTAATTTTTGTAATCTCACTGTCTTGTTTATAAACTGACATTTTATTATCAATCTCCATAACCCGATGAATAGAGTCCTGCAGCAATTTTGCGTTGGTATTCTTGTAAATCATAATCGTATTCAAAGTTCCAAGTGCTTCAAACTGCTGTTTGATACCTGACGCAGCAGCTTTGGAGGTATTTTCTTCCATTTGATCACTCCCTTGATGTTTAGGTATACTTTAACAAGGAAATATGAGGTTAATGTGAGGGAATATCGAAAATAAGTTCACAGATAGATAAATTTATTGAAAGAAATTAATACTAATAATAGGGCTCCCATGGGATTTTTTACAGATCATCGCGTTTTGTTTCACATCCCTTACGTAAAAGCGAGGCAGGCAAAGCCGGCTAAATACCTTAAATTAATTCAACTTATATGTCCCGCTGAGCGCTCATCTTTCCTTGAATGCTTAATTTCACAGGAAGAGCAATGAATTTTAAACAATACAAAAAGCTGTGGATTTCTCCACAGCTTTATATAAATATAAAATATTTTTAGACCTTTTATACATGATGCCGCAAAGCACGATCTCATATATACCGATATAAAATATCAAATTGGATATATTATAGAATTCATTCTAAGTTTCTTTAAAAAATTTGGTTCTTTCGAAGTATACTTGATAGCATTATAGCTCTTTCCAAGAAATTTAGCTTTTTCAAGGAACTATGGTACTTTCAAAGAATTCTGACTCTTTCTAGGAATTCTGGCTCTTTCTAGGAATTCTGGCTCTTTCAAAGAATTCTGATTCTTTCTAAGAATTCTGGCTCTTTCAATGGATTTTAGCTCTTTAAAGAATTTCGGTTCTCTCCAAGAATTTCGGTTCTCTCCAAGAATTCTGGCTCTCTCAAAATTCTTTTCACACCTTAATATCAGCTTTTAATCCCAGAATCTCCTTATTTGCAACCAGGATTGGCTGTATTACTTCCTGAATGAATTCTTCGGTCTGTTCCTTCGCACGTCCGGTATACTTTGCTGGGTCCATCGTACTCTTCAATTCTTCCAGAGTCATGTTGAAGGCCGGATCTGCTGCAATCAGCTCCAGAAGGTTATTCTCAAGACCTCTTTCCTTCACATTTCTGCCGGCTTCCATGGACAGGGTACGGATCTTCTCATGAAGCTCCTGTCTGTCTCCGCCTGCTTTCACGGCGTCCATCATGATATTCTCGGTAGCCATGAAAGGAAGCTCCTGCATCAGACGTCTCTCTATAACCTTAGGATATACCACAAGTCCGTCAACGACATTCATATACAGATCAAGTATTCCATCTACTGCAAGGAACGCCTCAGGAACACTGATACGCTTGTTTGCTGAGTCATCCAGAGTTCTCTCAAACCACTGGGTTGCTGTCGTGATTGCAGGATTGAGGGCATCTACCATCACGTAATTAGCCAAGGAAGCAATTCTCTCGCTTCTCATCGGGTTTCTCTTATAAGCCATCGCGGAGGATCCGATCTGGTTCTTTTCAAAGGGCTCTTCTATTTCCTTCAAATGCTGTAACAGTCTGATGTCATTGGAGAACTTATGAGCACTTGCCGCAATTCCTGCCAGAACATTCAATACTCTCAAGTCAACCTTTCTGGAGTAAGTCTGTCCGGAAACGGGATAGCAGCCTGCAAAGCCTATCTTCTCAGCAATCCTCTGATCCAGCTTCTTAATCTTCTCATGATCTCCATCGAATAATTCCAGGAAGCTAGCCTGTGTTCCCGTGGTTCCTTTGGAGCCGAGAAGCAGCATACTGTCAATCATATAGCATAAATCATCATAATCCAGTTTTAATTCCATGAGCCATAAGGAAGCTCTCTTGCCAACGGTAGTAGGCTGGGCCGGCTGGAAATGGGTAAAAGCAAGTGTCGGCAGTGTACGGTATTCCATTGCAAACTTTGACAACTCTGCCATGACATTCACAAGCTTCTTCTTCACCAGCTTTAAGGCTTCGGTCATGATGATAATATCTGTGTTGTCTCCAACATAACAGGAGGTAGCTCCCAGATGGATAATTCCTTTCGCCTTCGGGCATTGTTCACCATAAGCATATACATGGGACATAACATCATGGCGTACTAAGGCTTCTCTTTCCTTTGCCACCTCGTAATTTATGTTATCCTGAAATGCCTTTAATTCTTCAATCTGCTCGTCTGTAATATTTAACCCAAGTTCCTTCTCTGTCTCAGCCAAAGCCACCCAAAGCTTTCTCCAGGTCTTAAATTTCATGTCCGGTGAAAAAACATACTGCATCTCTTTTCCAGCATAACGCTCGGATAAAGGACTCATGTATTTATCATTGCTCATCCGTCGTACCCCTTTCCTATTCATTGACTTAGGTAATTGCTAGTTGTAGCAAATTCCAGCGATTAATTATTCGCGCAATTACCTATTATATTTGCATCCAATTCATTATTTCTTTGATTTTTCCTTAATCTTCATCGTCATCTTCCTGTGGGTAAACTTGTTGAGATATAAGTCTGTTTTTTGAACTCAGCGCATAGCTCCTGCCCCATTACCCATAGCGTTACAAAGTATTCATGAATTGGTCTTATCATTGCTCATATTCACCGCGGATATCTTCTTTCGGCGGTTCAATCGGGTAATTACCGGTAAAGCAGGCAGCACAATAACCTGTGTCTCCTCCGATCATCTCACTGAGTCGTTCCACATTTAGATAACCAAGTGAATCTGCACCAATCATCTCCCTGATCTGATCAATCGTATTGTTATGGGCAATCAGCTGGTCTCCAGTGGGAACATCGGTACCAAAATAGCAGGGATATAAGAACGGCGGTGAGCTGATTCTGACATGAACCTCAGTAGCTCCGGCCTTCTTTAACATCTTCACGATCTTCTCACTGGTGGTACCGCGTACGATGGAGTCGTCAATCATGACTACCCTCTTACCCTGGACTACTTCAGGGAGAACATTCAATTTAATCCGTACACTGGAGGCACGCATGGACTGCTTCGGCTTAATGAAAGTTCTTCCTACATAGCTGTTCTTTACGAATGCCATACCAAAGGGAATTCTTGATTCTAAAGCATAACCCATAGCTGCTGCATTACCGGAATCCGGCACACCAACTACAACATCAGCTTCTACCGGATGGGTCTGTGATAGTATTCGTCCGGCCATAATTCTGGAATTATAGACACTGACACCATCAAAGCAGGTATCCGGTCTGGAGAAATAGATATATTCAAAGATACATTTTGCAACCTTCTGACCGCATTGGGAGGTATCGGAATGAATTCCTTCCTCGTCAATCATGACAACCTCTCCGGGTTGTACGTCACGGATGAATTCCGCATCCGCTGCATGTAAAGCAGCTGTCTCGGACGCTAAAATGTATGCATTCTTTCTTTTACCGATGACAAGCGGGTGAAAACCAAAGGGATCTCTTGCACCGATTAATTTTCTGGGGCTCATGATGACTAAGGAATATGCGCCGCTTAATTTCTTCATCGCTCTTGCTACTGCTTCTTCCGCAGAGGCAGAATTCAGACGTTCTCTCGCAATATGATAAGCAATAACCTCTGTATCAATGGTCGTCTGAAAAATAGCCCCGGTGTATTCCAGCTCTTTTCTTAACTGCGGGGTATTTACCAGATTGCCGTTATGGGCAAGTGCAAGAGTTCCCTTTACATAGTTTAATACCAGAGGCTGGGTATTATTAATATTACTTCCGCCGGCTGTGGAGTAACGAACATGTCCGACACCGATATTACCTTTTAAGGTATCCAGATGCTCAGGAGTAAATACCTCACTGACAAGTCCCATGCCCTTCCAGGCCTTAACTGCGCCTTTCGGACCTTCGGTATCACTTACTGCAATACCGCAGCTTTCCTGGCCTCTGTGCTGGAGTGCAAATAAGCCATAGTATATCGTGGGTGCAACATCATTACCATCCAGATCATACACACCAAACACTCCGCATTCTTCATGTAATCCATCCGGACTAAAGCTGTTATTTTCCATATCCATGAGTTCTTTTCAACCTCTCAATCTATAAACTGAAATAAACTTCACAATAACGCCCATGATGCATAACAAATAGTACCTGAAAGAACCTCAAAATGAAATTATAGATTTCATTTTGGAGCTCTTTCTAAAGTAAATCTGATTTTTATAATTCTCTTTAGAATTATTGTCATGAAGTTTATTCATTGTCAACAGCAAGAGGCTGTCCAACTTTGAACAGCCTCATATATATTTATTGTATTCCTAAACGTTTGAACACTTCCTGGTAAGCATCCTCAACCTTGCCTAAATCTCTGCGGAAGCGATCCTTGTCCAGCTTGTCATGTGTAGTTATATCCCAAAGTCTGCAGGTATCCGGCGAAATCTCATCTGCTAAGATGATCTGACCCTTACATCTGCCGAATTCAACTTTAAAATCGATTAATTCAATGCCAACACTTGCAAAATACTTGCAAAGTACTTCATTTACCTTAAATACTAATTCTGTAATACGGTCAATCTCTTCTTTGGTAGCTAATCCTAAAGCAATTGCATAATAATCATTAATGAAAGGATCACCCAAAGCATCATCCTTATAGGAGAATTCCAAGGTAGGAGCCTTTAAACGAATGCCTTCCTCCATGCCCAATTTCTTTGCGAAGCTTCCTGCAGAAACATTTCTTACGATAACCTCAAGGGGAACGATCTCTACCTTCTTAACAGCTGTTTCACGATCACTTAATTCTTCAATGTAATGTGTAGGAACGCCTTCCTTCTCTAACAAACGGAAGATGTGGTTGGTCATCTTATTGTTAACAACGCCTTTACCAAGAATGGTTCCCTTTTTCAGTCCATTAAATGCAGTAGCATCATCCTTATAGTCAACGATATATACGTCTTCTACATCAGTTTTATATACTTTTTTCGCTTTTCCTTCATAGAGCATGTCTAATTTATTCATTGCAACTGCCACCTATCCTTTTCTATATTTTTCTATATTCAAAGAAGTCCTCCGTTACTCTTACATCTTATTATGAACCTTTCAAAACCGCAACTGTTATTTTGTCGTTTCCTCGGCCATGGTCATAAATTTGTATACATGCACAAAATAGATGTTTCAAAACACACCATTTTACATCATATTTCAGATAATCAAAAATCGCTGGAACCCTATATATTACTGGCTTTTATCAACTTTATAAGCAGTAATAATAAATGAATTTTCCATCATTTTTTTGCAGGAAATGATCATTGCTTTTCACTTATGACTGGAGTACAATTTTAAGGTAATTCAGCATTAACCGGTTATATTTTATGGTAAAGATTAAGTAAATCAGATGAATGACCCAATGTAAAAATGAATACAAAGGACGATAATGACATGAGTAAACCACTTCAAAAAATACAACAATTTATTAAGGCGGAAGCTGTCTTATGCATCTCAGCGGCAGCAGCATTGATCACAATACTTTTCGTACCTCCTTCCGCAGAATATATCTCCTATCTTGATTTTCGCGTACTTGCGCTGCTGTTCTGTCTTATGGCTGTTGTGGCAGGACTGAAGGAAACCGGAATTTTTCTTCTATTATCGGATAAGCTTTTAAAGAAAGTGGTTGGAGTAAGATCCCTGTGCTTTGTCCTCATCCTGCTCTGCTTCTTCACTTCCATGTGGATCACTAATGACGTTGCACTGATTACCTTCGTACCCTTTGCCATCATGGTTTTATC
>DATMUM010000200.1:0-18163 GCA_035564175.1 Mobilitalea sp. | reverse complement strand
TACTTTTATACATAGGGTATCCCTTTCTTTTTATGATTTTTTAACTTTTGTCGGTGAAACTTATCATAAAAGAGGTATACCCTTTTTTAATTACTATATACCATTATTTTACACTTACCCGAGAATAACTTTACCCTATGTTCTTGTATAAATCCTCAAACAATATATAACATTTCAATTGCTACCTACGAACTTCATTCATGTATTATAATAGAGGTTTCTCAACCCCTATACAAATAGTATTCCTGATATTTTGAAGTTTTCTGCCAGCTCATCGATAAAACTATAGACTTTGGAGTGGTTCCAAGGTTTACAATACAATTAGTTTTTTGTGTTAAAATAGATGTTTTTGAGTGGCGTGTGTGGTATAATCAACTAAAACAAATTAAGCCGAGATATTATGTCGAGGTAAACACAGTGGCAGTAAGTTACAACTTTGGAAGTTGCTTATTGACAAGAAAATGAAAAAGAAAGATTTGCCGTCTGCAGCAGATATCAGTTCCAGCCTTATTACGAAACTTGGACGTGATGAACCCGTAACAACGACAGTTCTCATGCGAATATGTGCCGCACTGAAATGCGATATTGGCGATATCATGGAAATAGTAACTGACGAACCGAAGGAGACAAAATAATGAGTGAGCAAAATAAGGAAATTCAGAAATTAACGCCTGTCGCTTCGGAATCACAAGTTTACGAGAGCATCCGCGCCGCACTTGCCGATGCGCGAACACATGCGTTTAGCGCCATAAACTCAGCTATGTTAACGGCGTATTGGGAAATTGGACGTGAAATCGCCGAGGCTGTCGGCGACCGTGCCGAATACGGAAAGCAGCTATTACAATATTTATCTAAAAAATTAACCACAGAATTCGGAAAAGGCTTCACAGTCGCCAATCTGCGAAATATGCGTCAGTTTTATCAGATGTTTCCGAATCGCTACGCACTGCGTAGCGAATTAACTTGGACGCATTATCGTATGTTGATGCGTGTTGAAGAGCAAAACCGCCGCGAATTTTATCTCAATGAAAGCGTCGAGTCCGGCTGGACATCGCGGCAGTTGGAGCGTCAGATAAACTCATTCTATTATGAACGCCTTCTTGCCACGCAGAATAACGACCGCGAAAGCGTAAAAAACGAGATTCAGAAATTAGAGCTGAAAACGACAGCCGACTATATTCTCAAAGACCCATATATCCTTGAATTTCTTGATCTCGGCGAAAACAGAAGCTATCACGAGAGCGATCTTGAGCAGGCATTAATCGATAAATTGCAAGAGTTTCTTCTTGAATTGGGCAAGGGTTTCTCGTTTGTCGCTCGACAGAGGCGGGTAACCACTGAGGGTGGCGAACACTATTACATCGATCTTGTATTCTACAATTTCATCCTAAAGTGCTTTGTTGTCATCGATCTCAAGGTGGGCAAGCTGACTTATCAGGACGTCGGGCAGATTGACTTTTATGTCCGCCTATTTAACGAAAAGGTCAAGCTGCCTGACGACAACCCGACCATCGGCATTATCCTCTGTGCCGACAAGGACGAAAGCATCGTAAAGTATTCAGTGCTTGCTGACAACGAAAACCTGTTTGCCTCAAAATATAGACTGTACCTGCCGACGGAGGAAGAATTAAAGGTGGAATTAGAGCGGGAGCGAGAACTTATCGAGCGTAAGATGGCGGATGACGTGGAGTGAATGGAGGCGGCAGCGACCCAGCTATTCTGGAAAAAGCGAGCATTATCTGACTACCCCAGATAATGAGCGAGTTATCATCGGAGTAGCCGAAAACGACGGCGGCAAGTGCCATACGGTGTGGTCAGCGATTGAAGTTATCGATGTGGAGGTTTGATATGGCACACGGCATTATTCTACTTGGGGCAAACGGAACCGGTAAATCAACGCTTGGGTGTGAACTTGCCCGAGTGCTTAACTTTGCCCATTTCGATGTAGAAGGTTACTGGTTTTATAAAACCAACATACCATATACCGCCATCCGTCCGAATGAAGAGCGGAACGAGATGTTGCTCTCAGATATGAATAAGCATGGCTCATTCGTGGTTTCCGGCGATATTTCCGGTTGGGGCAATGAATTTTTAACGATGTTCGACCTTACAGTGTACCTTACGGTACCCACAGAGATTCGTATGAAGCGCATCGAAAACCGTGAATATGCGCGATGGGGCGACCGAGTATGCGAGGGTGGCGATATGTACGAACAACAGCATAAATTTAGAGAATTCGCAGCTTCACGGGATATTCCTCAACTTGAACAGAGGGCTTTATTGTATTTATGTCCTATCCTTCGAGTTGACAGCACAAAAGCACTGAAAGAAAATATAGACGAGATATTGGCTTATATTAACACCCGTAATCACTACGATACCCTCATTGACGAAAATAACGACCCAGTACGCGACCCCGTTCCATTGAAAGCCTACATGGATTCAGGACAAGCGGGCGGCAATTCAAAAGATAGCAAGCCTGCTTAATCCAGATGGACAGTTCGTATTGTCGATTGATAAAAACCAGCAAAGGGAAATTGATTATGGTACTCGGCGGATTACAGTTTATCCCGACACACCGGAGGAAATCTTGACTTAATTACCGAAGCTGGATTAAACGCATAAAAACAGTTTGAAACCGAGTTTACTGTGATTTTCACTGCATGGAAAGGATGACAAACGCGATGAATCTTTCCAAATCAATCGACTTCCTACTTGAAAACGCAGGAGCGGTAATCCAATACCGTCTGCGTAAGGAAATCCTACGCGACATTACACCAACTGAGGAGGAAAACCTGCTCGAACAAATCTACCAAACGCCGAACTTCAAGCTCGTGCAGAGTTACGTCAAGCCCGATGGTTACATAGGGAGCGGAGCGCACAGTTGGGGTAATTGGCGTGGCGTGAACTATCAACCAACAATGCTCGTGGATGGAGAAGCATCGGCTCGGCTCTTGTCGAACTACGCCGTACCGAAAACGCACCCTATTATCGCGAACTTTGTCAACACAATGCGCGACGAGGAAACGCTGCGTCAGGAGTTTTCATATATACCACCGGAGGTTGTGAGATTTAACACGCGTTATGTAGGACTGAAAAGCGGCGGTAGCTTGATGGTGTTAATTTATGCAGTGCAGGCGTTACTCGGCTACGGTGACGACGACTATGTGAAACCGTTCAGAGAGATTTCGCTTGATGCGTTTTATAGCTTTTTGGCGTTAAATTCACTCGACGATATTACAAAACAACAACATATCAAGGCGAAGTATAACTTATAAAAGACTGTCGCCGTTGGGCATTGAGATGTTGAATCAGCCGACTACCCATCCGTGGGGAGCGCGGTCGTTTCATTTCAAAGACCCAGACGGCACATCCGAGCCATTCGGCTGACCAACGCTGCCCAGGCTCTATGTTGCTCTAATGAGCAAGTAGTTGATGTCGCGCTTGACAGCGGCTTTGATTCTCACGACGGGTTCACACGAGCGTTCACACGGCAGTTTGATATCACCCCGCATGAATATCAACTGGAAACCCCGGCGGTGAACTGGTTTGTCCATCATCCCATCGAAGCCTACTTTGCATTGAAAGAGGGTACCAGCCCTATGCCAAAAGACCTGATTAAACGCATGATGACCGTGACGGCGGTCGAGCGTCCTACGCGACGCATTCGCAAAAACTGGTGCATTGATGGCGCAGCCGGTGAGGAAAGCATAAAATGTACCTCATCACGGTACTTTCCCAATGAGAAGTTTGTATAGCCGAAGGCTGTGAGCCGCATATCTCGTAGCCTTCGGAATAAAAGAGAAATTACACGAAAAGCACGAAGCCAGCCACTAAATGTGACTGGCTTCGTGCTTTTCGTGTTACCCCGTACCGGTTACCCCCTCGGTTCAATAGTAGTACCTATGGGTGATAACACTTGATTAACAAGGCTTTCTTATTTACTAAGGCATGCTCAGAACAAGCACCACCTATTAGCAATTTTTACTTAGTCGCAAGATCATAGATTTCTATCTTTGTAACGGTAAATCCATTACCGGAAGATAAAAACAATGCATCATATTTGTTCAGATCATTCTTATTTAACTTAATACATTTCCCAAGCCATCCATCGGTAGACTGGAAATCTACACGATCATACCAGACGTCATTACCGTTATCCATTTTACCATCTGTCAAATCCACATAACCGAACTGTAAACTTGAATTTAAGCTTACATCATCATTTTTAACGTAAACCTTAATGTATGGCTCCGTCATTGATGCCCAATCCGCTGTTAAGTACAGATAATAACCCCAGGAATTATTAAATACCTTTAAGCCATCGGAGCAGCTTGTTTGTTCATAATGCTGTAATTTATTGGTACCATCATTCTTGGTAAAGATTCCTTCCCAGGTATACACTAACTTCAGCTTGCTTTCATCCATGGTTTGAAGCTTTGGAATTCCAGTATTGGAGCCACCATCTACCAGTGTGGCGTTGGATTCTGTCGCGTCAATATACACCTTAGCCACATCATTATATTTAAATTTATAGGTAGTACGGCTATACCAGGAACCCGAATCCCACAGAACCGGGCAGTATCCAAGCTTGGTACCGTAAGTAACTACTTCATTTATGAAAGCCGGAATACCATCCTTGTTAGGACTCTGTACACCGTACTCTCCGATAATGACACCATAGCCGGCCTTTGTGAACTTAGTCATCTTATCAAAATAGCTATGAAGTTCATTGATATCAGCTTTTGATCCCCAGGTATCGGAATATCCCCAGCCCTGATCAGATTCTGCGATACAGTATGTACCTGGAGTATAATAGTGAACGGATATACTCAACTTACCTGTTCCATTTTTCGTAGTATCTGTCGGCATTACAAATCTGCTGTCACAGGTTTTTGTAATATCAGTATTGTAACCGGCAATCAGAAGGTGCCTGGATTCATTATTGCCTCCGGATGCACGAACAATATCTACAAACTTCTGATTGATCTTATTCACCGTCTCATACCGTTCCTTCTCTGTTAGAACACCTGTCACACCATCAATCTTATCATTGAGACGGTCGCCTAACTCTTCATTGGCAGATTCAAAAATCAAACGGTCAGAATATTCTTTATAGCGGTTTGAAATCTGTGTCCAGAAAGACTCGTATCTTTTCCATGCTTCTGTGCGAATCGCTTCATCCGGTGAACCAAACTGTCCCCACCATCCGCCATCCCAGTGATCGTTGATGATAACATACATTTCATTATTTAAAGCATAATTGATAACGGTTTCCACACGGTCCAAAAGAGCATTATCAATGGTATAGTTACCATCATCGGAAATCATATTAGACCATGCCACAGGAATACGTATTGCATTAAACCCATAATTCTTGATTCCGTCAATCATTTTCTGAGTAGTTACCGGATTCCCCCAAGCGGTTTCATAGCCGGTAGGCGTAGTTAACTTGGAGACACTGGTAGCCTCCAAAGAATTACCTAAATTCCAAGCCTGTCCCATTAACTTTACCAGATCCTTGGAGGTTAAGTCAGTTCTCATCTGCCCATTATCCTTTGTAGCAATCCCGTTCGCTGACTTATGGGATGCCGTTATATTTGACTTATCAGCTGGAGTTGGTGTTGCTGTTGGAGTTGGAGTAGCAACTCTATTAACAGTAACGCTTACTTTAAATACCTTTGTTACGCTCTTCGCATTAACCTTATAAGTAACCTTGCAGACTACTGTTGTACTTCCTTCTTTTACACCAGTAATCTTTCCGTTTTGTACTTTAGCAATCTTAGAATTCTCGGTTGACCAGGTAGCTTTTGCTCCTTTTGGGGCATTTTTCAATGTGACTGTCTTAGCTTCCCCAACACTAATTGTAACTTTTGATGAACTTAATTCCATCTTTGCTGCTGCACTTGCATATCTAGATATGGTTCCAGTAGAAACAACCATTGTAAATACAAGCAACACAGCCATCAACTGCTTTAATCTTTTTTTCATAATCTACTCCTTTCATTTTTATTACAACTGCATTTCTCCTTCTCTTCCTCATTATTTGCTTAAGATGAATAAAGATGATGCCGTTATAACCAGCTAGAGTTCTATCCCTCTCTTGCAACTCTGAGAACGTTCATTTTGCGCACTCATATTAACCAATATATTTCCATTGCCAATTATTACTTTAATAAATATAGCGGATTATTACTACCATGATTTTTAGAAGAATAATACATGATTTTCTTTTCAATTCTATAATCTCTTTTTCTTTCTGAACGTTATGAAGGATCGGCTTTCACAAAGATCAACCGATCTACATAAACACCGTAGAAATTCAAGCGTTTTTTATAATCGTCAAAATACGATAGTAGGAGACTCAGATCTCTGAGTTTGGACCCTCACCTGATTTCTATCTAACTTTCCTATAATAATAAGAAAAGAGCTTGCATATCATTGCAAACTCTTTTCTTATTAGCTTAAATATGGCACCATCCCTTTTTAATCTTTTCCATATGCCACCCTAGTGTACCTAATAATTTTTATTTTTAACATTGTCTGTTTCTCTTTTAAACTTCTTTGAAAATTTCATATTACTTCTTTTTTCTTTCAAAGTACCATCTGCCGTCATTCGATACTTTTTCTTTTTTGATGCTTCTTCTGATTTAGAAGCTGTATGCTGAGAGACTTTTTGCGTTGAAGCTTTCTTAGGTGATGAGGACGAGGATGATTTTATCGAAGTATTCTCCGATAAGTCATGTTGCGATGCTGATGTCCGCGTTCCTGCAATTCTTGATGCTGCAGTCCGTGATGTTGCAGTCCGTGATGCTGGAGTTCGTGATGCTGGAGTCCGTGTTTCTGTAGTTTGTGATGTTGCAGCCCAAGATGCACCTCTCCTTGGTTGTGTGGTTTTTTCTGCCGGAAAATTATTCATCAAAGGATAGGGATGATATTCTACTACTTTCAATTGCTTTCCAATCAGATTTTCTATATCGGCAAGTTGCTCTTTTTCATCAAAATCGCAGAAGGAAATTGCTACTCCTCCAAGACCAGCCCTGCCTGTTCGCCCAATACGATGTACATAAGTTTCAGGTATATTTGGAAGATCATAATTAATAACATGAGATAATTCATCAATGTCAATTCCTCTTGCGGCGATATCTGTTGCAATCAAGATACGTAATTTCTTGTTTTTGAAATTACTTAAGGCACTTTGACGTGCTCCTTGAGATTTATCACCATGGATTGCTTGCGCTGTAACTTTTTCCTTAGCTAATTGCCGAACAATCCGATCTGCTCCATGCTTCGTACGGGTGAATACCAAAGCCGATTCTATGGTTTTATCTTTGAGGATATGAAGCAGTAAATCCTTCTTATTAATTTTATCGACATAGTATAGATACTGTTCTATGGTATCCACCGTTGAAGAAACCGGTGTTATCTCTATTTTAGCTGGATTCTTAAGCAAATTATCAGACAGCTTAGCGATGTCAGGCGGCATTGTAGCTGAAAAAAGTAAGGTTTGCTTATTAGCCGGTACTTTAGCTAGAAGTTTCTTAATATCATTAATAAATCCCATATCCAGCATGCGGTCAGCTTCATCTAATATAAAGATTTTAACATCTTTTAGATCAATTCGTTTTTGATTAATTAAGTCATTCAATCTTCCTGGGGTCGCTACAAGAATATCCACACCTTGTTGTAAGATCTTCTCCTGTGGTTTTTGAGAGACTCCGCCAAAAATAACGCAATATTTTAAATTTGTATATCTACCATAAGTACGAAAGCTTTCATAAATTTGAAGCGCTAGTTCTCTGGTTGGTGTGACAATAAGTGCCCTTATTTTTCGTTCTGCAGTCTGAGGGACATTCTCTTCACTGAGTAATTGAAGCGTTGGTATCGCAAATGCAGCTGTTTTACCGGTGCCAGTCTGAGCACATCCAAGTAAATCTCTGCCGCTTAATATAATAGGGATTGCCTCTTCCTGTATCGGTGTTGGAACTTCATAATTTTCCTTCTCTAAGGCCTTTCGAATAGCGGGTATTACATTTAATTCTTTAAATTGCATATATTCCTTCCATTCCGCCGCTTTGTGGCGGCACAAGCACTATGGAAAAAGACACCTATGTGGCTTTTTCATAAGCGAATTATGTTTCATAATTCGCTTTGTGAAAGTGATTTTTCTTTCACGCCTGCTCCTTGCTTAATATATTATTTATTTCTATACCTAATTGCTAAACCCTTTAAGAAATTTCTGGGATATCGGTCTCCACATTCCTTATAATTGCGTTGCCCTTCTCTTCGTAATACTGAACTCAGTTCACTGTTTGACAGCTTGACACCGGCAACTTTGAAGATATCAAGCATGTCCTCGCTAGTAAGTGAAAGCGCAATTTTAAGCTTCTTCAGTAAGACGTTATTTACAGCTTTATTATCTTTTATCAAAAATACTTGTTTTTCTGGCTCACCTGGTTTTGATTCCTGATTTCCTCTTTTGAAAATAATAAAACCATTCAAGAAGGACTCCAACATGTAGTTATTACACTTCTTCATATCTTCATTTGCGATAAATTCATCCTCGTCCGAATCAATATTACTAACGTTTTTGGGCTTCAATAACATGCGTTGCAGCTCTTCTCTCGTTACAGTAATGCCGCCCAATTTGAATATTTCAAGCATATCTATATCTTTAATATCCAATGCATATCTTAGTCTTATTAAAATATCGTTATTATTCATCTTATCCCTTCTCATCAACAGTATTTAAACGTTCAGATAAACATTATACCACGTTATGGTATTTATATCATATTCTTTTCTGTTCGCCTGTTATCACCCGAACTTTCTCCTATATCCACACTTTCTGCAAAGCTCCTCAACTGCTTCTCTTCTTGAAAAACCATCAACAATATTACATGCTCTTTTACTTTCTATTATTTCGGAAAAATGAGATTTATTAATATTTCCGAGATCCATAACTCCCTCGCCATCCAGACAGCATGGTACCACTGTTCCATCTACCAATATAGCTACCTGATTACGAAGTCCATAACAAAAGCCATTCCCATCGTCTTCGTTCTCTTTCAAATCCGGCCATTGAAATTGATGATCTTGATTCAGATATATTCTGTCAGTAATTTTTATTCCTTTACCCGGTAAGACTTTCTCCTGTATTTTATCATGCAAATTGAACTCTTTTTCAATAGCAGCCAACATCGTATTGTTTATCTTTTTCTCTAAATTAATCAAATTGTCTTCTTCGTAATTCCAGAGTCTTAAGGCAATTAACATCTGCGTCTTATGAAAGGCTTCCTTTGTAAAAGACAGAATGTTATCTAAATATTCTTCTTTGTTTTGTGCCCCTTCATTTCCATCAAAACTATGTAGCGAGAAGTTGATCTGCCTCAGCGCAGGTTTCAATAAAAGATTATCTTTCACCTTATTGATCAGTGTTCCATTTGTGGTCAAATTAACTTTAAATCCTTTTTCATAACATATATCTAAAAACTTATCGATTTCAGGATGAAGAAGAGGTTCACCCTTTACATGAAAATATATATACTCTGTATGAGCTTTTATCTGATCTAATATTTTGCAGAACATATCTATATTCATAAATTCCGGCAATCTTTTAGTCTGCGGGCAAAAATCACAATTAAGATTGCATACATTGGTTATTTCAATATAAACTTTTTTATATTTTCGCACTCACTTGTCTCCTTTCATATGATATCGAAAAACGTAATTCTAAAACAATATGTTAATCTCTTCTTCGGTCAGCTCCCTGTATTGACCTTCTTTGAGTGATTCATCCAACATTAACCCACCAATGGAAACCCTTTTCAAATATACTACATAGCAGCCAACTGCCTTTAGCATTCTTTTTACCTGATGTTTACGGCCTTCCGATATCGTAAGATATCCGGATATAACTTGCTGCTGATAGGGATTTTTCCTAATATCCTTTATTTTTTCATGATCTATTCTATCTTTAAGTTCTCGGTATTGTCCTTCCTCTTCTACTTCAACTTTAATGGCCTTTGCCAATGCTTCGTCTTTTCCAATATTAATACCATTTATTAGGTGTTCCTTAGCTCCAGAATCTAACGAGCCGAATGCCCAGAAAAAGTATGTCTTTTCCACATGCTTGTTCGGATGCATTAATCTGTGGCTGAACTCACCATCATTAGTCAAAAGAAGCAGCCCTTCCGTATCTTTGTCCAATCTTCCAACAGGAAATAGTCCATTTGATACTTTGGCGTCAAAATAATCTAACACCGTATTATTGTTTGCATCCTTCGTTGCAGTAATGCATCCCCCAGGCTTATGAAACATATAATATGCCTTTCCTGTATGAATAATCTCTTTGCCGAGATACCTGATAACATCTTTATTTTCATCAATTTCTGCAGCAGGCTCCTTAATTTCCCGATTATTAACTGTCACCTTGCCTTCTTTCACATAGTCACGGATAATTTTTCTCGTTCCTACAGAAGCCTCTGCCAAAAATTTATCTAATCTCATATTCCAACCCTTCATATCATTATTTATTTATAATGTTAATCATTCCAAAGGCACACAAATTAACTTAATATCACTTAGTTCTAAAAGCTAAACGATAAATAGTCTATTAAATTACATAATCTTAATCATAGATAAAGACCTACTAAATTAAATTTATGGACTTTTATTATTGTGATTTATTATTTCTTATCTATCAGCATACCGTCTCTTCAGGTGTGATGTTGAAGTGGCAGATAGAAAAGTACTTAATATTTTAAAGGCTCTGTTTTATAAATAATGTTGAAATCTCTTCATTGTAATCGAATAATCTTTCTGTTTTTATATTTTTGCATTCTTTTTAGTTTTAGTAAACATCGAAATCATATAGTACCATATTTCTTTCATTTTAAACAAGACATTCCTGTCTTTAAAGTGAAAATTTCATTTAAAAAATATATTACGATCTTCTTTTTTCGAAAGAAACCCGGAACTTCTATTTTTCTTATATACCCAGTCACCTCTTCCATAGGTGTTTTTAAGAAAAATCAAAAGCCAACCTAATGGTGTTGCTTTAATAAATTGCATCTGCTATCATATGAGTTGTAACAAAAGTACAAAAATATTTTAAAATGAGGGAAGCGAATGAGCCCAGATAATACATTGAATGAGAATGAGCCCAAACATCAGCGACGTATTCGATACAGAGGCACTCATCCAAAAACTTTTAATGAAAAATACAAGGAACAGCAACCAGAGAAATATGCCGATACTGTTGCAAAGGTTATTCAGAAGGGAAATACTCCTGCCGGTATGCATCTTCCAATTTGCGTTAAAGAAATATTGGAAATCCTACAGATTACTCCTGGAGAAACCGGATTAGATGCAACACTAGGCTATGGCGGACATACTTTAGAGATGCTTAAATGTTTAAATTCAAATGGTCGTTTGTATGCATTAGATGTAGATCCTATCGAATTACCACGTACCAAAGATCGTCTAGAGCGTTTGGGTTATGGCCCGGAAATTTTAGAGATCAAGCATATGAACTTTTCCAAAATAGATCAAATCTCATCAGAAGCAGGACCCTTTAATTTTGTACTGGCAGATTTGGGTGTATCTTCTATGCAGATAGATAATTCTGAAAGAGGATTTTCATTTAAGTTTGAAGGGCCCTTGGACTTACGTCTTAATCCAGAAATGGGCAATTCCGCAGCAAGTCGTTTAAAAGAAATGTCTTTTGATGAATTACAAGGTATGTTAATAGAAAATGCTGACGAGCCTTATTCAGCAGCAATCGCCCGTGCCATTGTTACCAAAATTAAAAAAGGTGTAGAAATATCGACAACAACAGAGCTTCGCAATATCATCACTGATGCTTTGAAAAAGATACCGCAAATTAGTGATGATGATATTAAAAAGTCCTGTCAACGATGTTTTCAAGCATTGCGAATTGATGTCAATGATGAGTTTGAAGTGTTAGATGAATTCTTAGAGAAGCTTCCTGATGTCCTTGCTGAGGGTGGACGAGTTGCCATACTTACATTTCATTCAGGAGAAGATCGTCGTGTAAAAAAATCTTTTAAACACTTTTTTAACGAAGGAATCTATCGTGAAATAGCACCCGATCCTATTCGGCCATCAGCAGAAGAATGTTACAACAATAGTCGTGCGCGTTGCGCTAAGCTGCGTTGGGCTATCAAAGCATAAGGTGTATTTTCCACTCTGCATTATAGTTACCATATTTTTAAGTACCAAAATCATACTATCCACAGCACAATGATTCGAATATACAACTTTCTCTAATAAAAATAAGAGTCCATACGATGAAGCACACCTCCAAATGCTAGACAAAAACAAACATTTGGAGGTGTGCTTCATCGTATGAACTTGAGTCAAAACCAGAAGTGATTTATTAAATTCTAAACAATTTTAATACCTACTTCAACTATAAATTCATGTCAAAACAATGGTTCATATATATTTCATAGGAACAAGAACTTATATTGATCCATTTTATCCTTTAGCCTTCAGCGGTTTGCATCAGTTCAAGAATTTCTCGTTCCTCCGGCATCACATAGAGTGATCCTTTCTTTGATGTTATCAGAGAAGCTGCTGCATTAGCATACATGAGCATGTTAGCCAGAAGTACAGCTGTAAGCTTCTCAATTCCATGGGCTAATACAAAGTGCAGGATACATGCACAGAAGGTATCCCCAGCTCCGGTAGTATCTACCACATTTTCTCTTAAAAAAGGAGCCCCAGTTACCGAGAAATCTTTATAATAAGCTTTGCTGCCGTATTTTCCCAATGTTACTGTAATTAATGCAATTTTGTATTCCCTCTTTAAAGCAGCAACACCCTCCTCAATCGTAGAATATCCTGTTATGAATTCCAGCTCTTCTTCTGAAATTTTCAAAATATCACAAACAGATAATCCATATTCAATTCTTTGCTTTGCCAAAGCTAAGTTATCCCACAGTGGAATTCTTAAATTAGGATCAAAGGATATTAAGACACCCTTCTCTTTCGCCTTTTCGATTGCAGTACGGGTGGCCGAATACACCGGTTCATCTGTCATAGACAGAGATCCGATATGAAAAATTCTCGTACTTGTTATCAATTCAGAGTCAAGTTCACTCTCCTTAAGCATCATATCTGCTCCCGGTTTTCGATAAAAGGAAAAATCCCTATCTCCATCAGCTGCAGTATGGACAAATGCTAATGTAGTTTTATAAGCAGCATCCATCATCAAATTCTCGGTACCAATCTTTAGTTCTTCCAATACTCCTTTGAGTCTTCTTCCGAATAAATCATCACCAACTTTACCAATAAACGAGGTCTTATATCTAAGCTTACTTAACATTGATAATACATTGCAGGGTGCCCCGCCCGGATTAGCTTCAAATAGCAGATTACCCTGTTCACTGACACCATTCACCGTAAAGTCCATTAACAATTCGCCCAGTGCCACCACATCAATCTCATACTTTCCCATACAATTTCTTACGCATCGGAATCATTACTTTTCCCTTGCTTATCTTCCTTTCCGGATATTTTCCTAATCAACGGCAATATCATATTTTACAATATTAACTATTGCTGTTCCGTTTACATCAAATTTGATTTTATTTGTATCCAATGAGGTATAACAAAGGGATGTCATTACTTTTTCACCGTCATTAACAAATAGCTCAACCGAGTATTTATCAAGGAGGATTCTCATTTTAATATATTCTTTCTCATTGAATACCTGCATTTGTCTTTCACAAATAATATCTCGGTCAATGCCAGAGTATTTCCTATCAAAGGTAATTACCTTGTTTTGCGAATTATAGCTTATGCAAGTATAAAACTCTTCATTACCTGCAAGCTTAATCTGAAAATTCTGATAATCTCCGGAGAGTATCTCTACTTCCATATCGATTTCTCTTCCATGAATTCCAGGAAGCTCCATTGCTCCATTCAGCTCGTAATTCTCATATAGTACTTTATTCGCTCGATAATCTTCCAGCTCCCGTACAGGATATTGTATTATCTTACCATTCTTTATTATTAATTCTCTAGGTATCGTCATCATTCCGGACCAGGTGAAATGACCAGGTGTTAAATAATTATCCCAAGATTGCATCCAAGCAATCAGAATCCTTCTTCCATCTTTTGCAAGCAAGGTCTGAGGTGCGTAAAAATCAAATCCATAATCAAGTACGCCTACTTCTTCTTTTAAAAACGTATATTCACAATTATCATATTGTCCTATAAAATATAGGTTGCCATTTCCGTTATGTAATTCCAGGCCTTTTGCCTTCATATCCTGTGGGGATATGATAATAACATCTTTTTCACCTAACTTGAAAAAGTCGGGACACTCCCACATCCTTCCATACTCATTATTGCACTTAATTAATACGGAACACTTTTCCCATTGTTTCAGATTGATTGATTTATAAAGCAACAGCTGACCGCTGCCATCTTCGTTTCTATTTGCTACCAGAGCAAAATAGATTTCTCCCTCTTTCCATATCTTTGGATCTCTAAAATCCACCAAGCTGCTTCCTTCTGGTATCATTTTCCCTTCTATTACCGGATTACCTTCTAATTTTTCGTAATCTAAACCATTCCCAATTGCAATACATTGTGTTTGACGTATTTCTTTCCTGTTATTAGGAAGGAGCTCTTCTTTCACTCCGGTATACATTAGCACATGCTTACCGCCAGCCTCCAATGCTGTTCCTGAGAAACAACCGCTCTCATCAAAACTTTGATCCGGAGCCAGAGCTACAGGAAGTGTTTGCCACTTGATAAAGTCAGATGTTTTCATATGTCCCCAATGCATTGGTCCCCAATGGATGCTATAAGGATGATATTGAAAAAATAAATGATATTCTTCGTTATATAAAGAAAAGCCATTGGGATCATTGAACCATCCAACTGGTGATGATACGTGAAACGACGGTCTCTGAGTGCTTATTGATTCATTGATGGCTTTCTTCTCAAATTCCCTCGCTAAAGTTAATTTGTTACTGTTTCTATTCTCCATGAGCGAAAATTCCCTTCCAAGTGTTTGCGGTAGAAGCAAGATGTGTTATCTCAAACAATACCTGAAAGAAGTTCACAATGAGAATTCCATATGAATTTCTACGAAATACATTTAGGATTTCATTGTGGACTTCTTTCATAGGATTTCGGTTTATCTATTTTTTTACTTACTCCGCATCTTCTGTCATAATATTATTTTACTGCCATATAACGATCATAAGCATCCTGCCAGCATTTGATAACATCCTGTAAGCCCATTGAATCAAGCTGCTTAACATAATCATCCCATTCTTCTTCAACACCACCATCAGTTAACCATCTTGCACCTGTTTCAGATACATACTGCTGAATATCACTTATTTTATCATTGATTGTATTTGTTTCATCCACGGTAAAGGTTACACTAGGATAATACTCAAAATTATTGACATTCTTAAACCAGAAGTCTCTTAAATCATTTAATCTTTGCTGAGCACGATCCTCCATATAGTAGTAAGTGCCATAATCTTCTGATAACTGTGCAGTGGGTCCCCATAATTCCAATCGTGCTTTTAAATCACCCGCTGTCTCATTCGCTGCCAATTCTCTTGTAGTATAAACGCCATTACTATCCGGTGTTACTGAAAAGAATTCGCCGATAGGTCCGTAGATTGCCTGCATACTATTCATAGGATCATATAACTGGTCAACCCATTTTAATAACAGCTCAGGATTTTTACAGGCATTGGTTACTGAGAAAGCACCATGACCTGTCGTACCCTGTTCATTCAAGTTAACACCACTGTTACCCTCACTATCAGTTAAGAAAGGTAGGTAAGTATAGTCTGCTGCATTATCATTGCCTACAACCTCAGGAATTTCCCACCAGGTAAAGCAACCTAAAAGTTCATCTGCGTTCTGTCCTTTTGCAATATATTGGCTTGCATCCTGTGAAAATACTTCGAGGTCAATTAAGCCTTCTGCATACCACTGATGGAAATACTCCATCGCTTTCTTATACTCCTCTTTTGTTGCATTAAACTTAACTACACCGTCTTCTACAACACGATGCTGATCATTATAATCAGTAAATCCAAATGCACTGAATAGCGATGTCATACCAGCGCACCAGTTACCGTACATAAAGGAGAGCGGTATCTCATCATTCGGATCTCCGTTGCCATTGGCATCTTTATCTCTGAATGCAACTAATACGTCATGAAGTTCATCGATCGTTGTCGGCATTGCTAAACCGAGATTATCCAACCACTTTTTATTAATTGAAGTAAACTGAGGAATAGCACCAATATAGTATGTATTTCCGTCAGAATTTTTAAAGCCCATCTCACTGATACTGGGTAATCCGTAGATATTTCCATCCGGCATGGTGCAGGTGGATAATAAATCAGGGCGTTTTTCAATCAGTTTCATTAAATTCGGCATGGTCTCCTCATTAATATAACTATTAAGAGGAATTAATAGTCCCTGTCCACCGTAAGTATTTAGTTCATAATCGGATAAGGAAGCACCCATAAAAGCATCCGGCAAATCTACACCTGTTGCAAATAATACATTTTTACGTTCTGTTAAAGCATCTCCCGCTACACAGTTCCAGTTAATTGTTACACCCATTTTTTCGTTCATCTGTTTTACAAGAGTTTTCTCGCTGTTATCCGGGGACATAGAACTAATACCAGCAAAAACATTAAATTTCTTGACTTCATTGGCCTTACTTTGATCAGTAGCCCCTTGATTTTCTGCCGCTCCGGTAACTTCTTCCTGAGTATTCTGATTTTTCTCGTTTTTACTGCAGGCTGTAAGAGGGAGTGTAAGCATCGCCGCCAGACCCAGACATACAATTTTCTTAAATAACTTTTTCATAACCTTTCCTCCTTAATTTATATTAGCCCTTAACTGCTCCTATTGTCATACCCTTATCAAAATACTTTTGAACAAAAGGATATATAATCAACATTGGAGCAGATGCTACCACAATTGAAGTGAATTTAATCAATTCTGTAATTCGATTCGCCTCCGCATAACCTCCATCCATGCCACTCATCATATTAGCCAAAGCTTGACTCTCAATTAAAATCTGTCTCAGTACCAACTGTAACGGAGCTTTATAACTCGAAGGCAGATAAATTAATGCCGTAAACCAATCATTCCAATAAGCAACCATCGCATAGATTGCCATAACAGCGATTAACGGTTTTGACAATGGAAGTACAATCTTTAAAAAGGTTCGCATGTTACTGCTGCCATCAATAGCCGCAGCATCATATAAGCTTTCCGGAATACTGTGTGTGAAGAAGGTTCTTGATATAATGACAGAATATACAGCGACACCACCCGGTAATATTAATGCCCATAAGCTATTAATCATATGAAGCTTGGAAACAACCAAATAGGTTGGAATTAATCCACCTCCAAAATACATTGTGATTACATAAAATATCATAATTATCTTTTTCCCCGGCAAAGTCGGTCTTGACAAGGGATATGCTGTTATAATTACTAATACCGTTGATATGAACGTTCCTAACCCCGTATACACAATACTGTTTAAGTACCCTTTGCTTATCATCTTTTCCGAAAATATTCTCTTGTATCCCTCTAATGTAAATCCTGAAGGAAGTAAGAAGGTTTTACCCACATAAACATCATATGGATTTGACACTGAAGCAATCAGGATATAGAACAATGGATAAATCACAATTAGAAAAATCAAGCCTAAAAAAATATAATTAACTATATCAAATCCCTTATCAGAAATGCTTTTTGCACCTGCTTTTTTGATTTCCATTTCGTTTCACCTTTACTTTCTTCTGATTATAAAAAACTGATGTCAGACATCTTCTTACATATCTTATTGACAACAAAGAGCAACACTAGATTAACTGCTGTATTAAACAACCCAACCGCAGTAGAAAAGCTGTACTGAGCCTTTAAAATACCCTGCCGATATACATAAGTAGCAATAATGTCTGACGTAGGAGAATTTAGATCTGTTTGTAATAGAAAAGCCTTTTCAAAACCTACGTTCATCAAATTACCGAAGGACATTATCAATTGAATAACGATAATTGGAACCAGAACAGGTATATCAACATGTCTAATCAATTTAAACTTATTAGCACCATCCACTTTCGCAGCATCA
>DATMUM010000199.1:0-3548 GCA_035564175.1 Mobilitalea sp. | reverse complement strand
GAGCACACCACCTAATACAAGGGAAGCTGCAATACATATTAAAAAGGAACTGATGGAAAATGTGTCTGTGATAATCGAATTAAGCATATAATTTTACTCCTTCGGCATTCATATGATTCTTTTGCTGTTCTGATAGTAAATATCCTTTTCCGTATTTTGAAAAGGAAACGGGATAAATCTCAAGCTCATCCAGGATATGAGCGAGCCATAAAGGCATTGTTCCAGGCATTTTAATTTCCATCAGTTTCTGGTCTTCTTCTAAGATTTCATTACCCCATATTCCGCATCCCAACCATAATTCCTCTTCTCTCCAGAGAATGTTGCTGTCAAAGGTAATTCGTAAATCCTTATCTTCTATCCCATACATCGCAATACGGTCATAGGAGATGTACATGGAAGGGATTAAATTCTGATAGGAGTTGAAGAACCAGTCAATCTCTTTGGTGATCTGAGTGTCTCTCTCGCAGGGCTCACCGTCATACAGATATCTCTCTGCCTCAAAAAGTTCCAGCTTCTCTCTTCGCTTATATACGATGCCCTTATATTTCTTCTTCAGCTCTACGAACACCGTGTCACCTTCATAGGGTGTTCCATAGCTTCTAAGTCTTAACTTTTCCTTATAAACCGGCTTCTCCAGAGAAGTACGGATCAGTCTCCGATCCGGAGTATCAAAGTAAATATTGCAGATGGTTGTCTCACCAAACTGGTCCACCTTCAGCTTATCCTGAAGCATTTGCCTCATTTCTCTATATTGTTTTTCATTCAGCAGGTATTTCATCTCATACCGTTTAAATGTATCTTGATAACCACCCATCGTTCATTCTCCTAACTTGTTTTATTTCATTTGCTGTAACTGATAAACCTATTGTAAAGCCTCTACTTAAAATGAACTTTAAAGTGAACTTTAAATTTACCTTAATTTGAAATTTATTTTACATTCCTTTTTTGGGCTAATCGGGTCTTTACACATGATACAAATGATAAACATGATAAAAGGCCAGGCATCAAGCCCAGCCGGAACATTTTAAATATTTATTATTTTATAGTAAAATTGTAAAATTTAATGTATTATTAATTCCAGAAAGTAATTCGTATTTGTTTATAATTTTGTACTGAAGTAAGATTAGGAGGATAAAATGGTTTATTTGAAATCCTTTACATTTCCAAACGCTGACATGGAATTTGATTATATTCTGAGTATCCAAAGAACTTGTTATGACTCGTTTTATCCATTTAAGGTACTATCTGGTCATGACCTTGACAGGCTTGATTTTGATCCGGTTACCATATTATATGGAGGCAATGGTTCTGGAAAATCTACGGCATTGAATGTTATTGCAGAAAAGACAGGCCTCTGCCGTGATTCTATCTATAATAAATCTAATTTTTTTCCTGACTATGTCAATCTATGCAGCATGAATACGGAAGAGGACATTCCAGAAAACAGCAGAATCATCACCAGCGATGACGTATTTGACTATATGTTGAATATCCGTAACCTGAATGAAGGTATCGATTTGAAGCGGGAAAAGCTATTTGATGAATACCTGGATGCGAAATACTCCCAATTTCAGATGAAATCATTCGCTGACTATGAACAGCTAAGAAAAGTAAATAACGCCAGACGTAAAACCCAGTCACGTTTTGTTAGAAACGAATTGATTGACAACGTACGTGAATATTCCAACGGGGAAAGCGCATTTCGTTATTTTACTGATAAAATAGGCGAAGATGGACTTTATTTGTTGGACGAGCCAGAAAACAGCCTTTCTCCAAAACGTCAAATGGAATTAGTGAGCTTCCTTGAGGAGTCAGCCCGATTTTTTGGGTGCCAATTTATTATATCAACACATTCGCCGTTCCTGCTAGCCATGCGGGGAGCAAGAATTTATAACCTTGATGAGAATCCGGTTACGATAGAGCGTTGGACAGAATTAGAAAATGTACGTACCTATTATAACTTTTTTAAAGCACATGAAAACGAGTTTCTATAGTATTGGACGTAAAATAGAAGCAAAATACGAAGATGAGCTTATTCGCTTTCTTTCACTAATAAAAACTAAGTATAAATTACAATTGAGCAGAGCAAATTTGAACCGCACCCTGTCAAGTAGACAGTGAAAAAATATCCAACTTTTTTATTATTTAAACTGTCTACTATAAGGGAGCATATCATTTATGCTCTGCTCAAAAAATTATTATAGCATCACCGTAAAGCAGATTGAATTACCATCCTCACTTCTTGCAGAGATTCTACCATGGTGTGCTTCTACAATGGATTTAGCAATGGAAAGACCAATTCCATATCCACCGGTTTCCCTCGATCTTGAGGAGTCTGCACGGTAAAACCGATCGAATAACTTATCCAGATTAGCAACATCCAGGTCCTGAGTGGTATTATACACTTCAAGTTTTTTCCCTTTCTTTGTTGCGGAGAGTGTAATTTTAATGGTACCTTCCTCACTCGAATATTTCATAGCATTGTCAACCAGTGTGGATACCAGCTGCTCGATGCTGTTTTCATCACCGTATATTTTTATATCCGGCTGGATATTCATATAGAACTTCTTGTTCTTGGATTCTGCTACAGCGATAAAAGGTCCGGCCATTTTAGCGACAGTCTCACTATAATCAAATTCCTTAAATATCAGCTTCACACTTTCCTCATCCATCTTCGAAAGCATCAGCAGATTCTTAACCAGCTTATCCAACCGGGCCGTCTGGTTTCGGATACTGGTGATCCATTCATTTTCACCGCCCATCAATTCCAGAACATCCGCATTGGCGGAAATGATAGCCAGCGGCGTCTTGATCTCATGCCCCGCATCAGTTATAAAGAGCTTTTGTTTCTCGGCATTCTCAACAAAAGGTTTTATCGCCTTCCTAGAGAGAATGGATAATAATAAGAACATTAAGATAAGTGTTGCCAAAGCTACCAGGCAGGAGATGGTTAAGAATTCTGTTGCTGTCTGCAGCTTATCCCTGCAGTCGATGAATATCACCATGCTTCCATTCTGCTGCACCACAATCTTGTATTTATAAATTCCCAGATATCCGGTCTCTTTATTGCCATTTATAACTTTATCTCCATATTCCTCGGCAACAGTGGAGGTAACTGCCGCTATATGTCCTGTATCTATCTGTTTAGTCGTACCGTCTGAATAGTATTCAACAACAAAATATCTGGTCTGAAATGGTGTTTCCTCGTTCATATGAGATCCAAATATCTGATTCTCATCTTTCGGTGGTTTATTTTTATCCATAGAAGGAAACTTACCTTGATTTACAGATAAAAAGGTAAGGGATTCGTTAATACTACTGTTTATCTGATAGAGGTTAATTGCATTGATGGCACTGATCAGAATCAGCATAACCAGCAGCAGTGATCCCATCGTGATCATAATGAACTTTCTTTGTAATTTTTTAATCATTCGCCTTCCTCCAGACTATAACCTGCACCCCTTACTGCCTTGATCTTGATATTTGCATCCAAAGATTCCAGCTTTCTTCGAAGATATGAGATATATACCCATACCACATTAATCTCT
>DATMUM010000198.1:0-6136 GCA_035564175.1 Mobilitalea sp. | reverse complement strand
TGCAGTTATATTGCTCTATGTACAAAGTTACCATGTGTATATATCAATATTCCTATCTGGCTGACATAACTGATTTCAATCGGTTAAATTCCTGTGACATTGAATCCAATAATGTATAATAACGTATCTGGTTCTCAGCTAAGTTAGCAGTTTCCGTATCGATATCCACGTTATTACCGTCAAGCCGGTAGCTTAAGCCTACATTATCGGTATAAACGGTTGGTTCTATCGTATCCAGGGATGCATTCGCTACACGTTCATCAAGAGAGTTATCCCCACCCAATGCTGACATCAGATACGACTCAAATTCAACATCTTTCCTTTTATATCCCGGAGTATCGACATTCGCTATGTTGTTGGAAATTACCTCATTCCGTTTCCAACTAGCGTCTGCCGCTTTATCTAGTAAATTAATATAGTTAAATGCGTTGGAACCTATCATTACAGCACTCTCCTTCCATATATTAAATATTATATATGTTATTTCCAAAAACACAAGATATAATTGAAAAAATAGTAGAATTATACTAAACCTTGTATGTTTATGTATTATAATGTAATAGCTCTAAGTACTGGAAATGCAAGAAAAATAAGGAAGTCGAAATGTGTATAAAAAAAGGACTTATGAGTATAATTTCCCACAAATCCCTTTGTAATCAATGTTATCTCCTTCGATTAATCATTCAAATTCTTTAATTCATCAAATACAACATCATTCAAGACCTTGATGTAGGTTCCCTTCATGCCGGAGGACCTTGATTCAATAACACCGGCACTTTCAAATTTACGAAGGGCATTCACGATAACCGACCTTGTAATACCTACGCGGTCTGCTATTTTACTAGCAACTAAAATGCCTTCATTCCCCCTTAGCTCTTCGAAGATATGAGTAATAGCTTCAAGCTCGGAGAAGGATAATGTACTGATTGCTGATTTTACGATCTGAACTTTTCTGTTCTCCTCAGCATTCTCTTCGTTAACCGATCTCATCATCTCAAGTCCAACTACTGTTGTTCCGTATTCACTTAATATAATGTCGTCAAGATTATACTGTGCCCCGACTTTATATATGAATAATGTTCCCAGTCGCTCACCTGCTATATCAATCGGAGTGATGATTGCCTGGTAGGTATCAACATGGTCAAAGTCGAAACCCAAGGTCTGAAGATTTACGTTTTCCTTTGTCGAGAGGATGTTTAACAGTCTCTCATTTAACAAAGTGTCAATGTGCCTTCCGACAGCATCCTTAATCAATTCCTTGATTTCTATGATGTCATTGCGGTTTTTTACACCAAGTACCTTACCTTTACGGCTGATGACTAAAACATTGGATGCAAGTATATCACTCAAGACTACACAGATGTCATTAAATACTACCTTATGCGAATTGTTATTATGCAGTAGATTATTAATCTTTCTTGTTTTATCCAGTAACTGTACGCTCATGAAATAGTTCCTCCCAGAATTAATCTGATTCTCCCTTTCGGTTGCTAATATTTGAAATATGTAAATTTATTTTGTAGTTTTACGTAATAATTTTATATTATTCTGCAAAATTATTTTAGGTAATACAATTAGAAATCTTTTCTAATTGTATTACCTTTTCAATCTTATCACATATTATTTGTAAAAACAATAGTATTTTCTTTGTTTTGGCACGCATTTGCTGCTATTTTTTTGTTTTTTTGTCCAATTGCACACTATTCAACAAAATTATTACAGAAGTGATATACAAAATAAAATATGTTTTCAAAATTTATAATTATTCACTTATATTATTTAGTTAAGCTCGTTACATGACCGCATGTATCATCACTGCAAACTAATTTATTACCCTTTTCAAGCAGAATACCGCCACATTTCTCACATCTGTTTTCCGAAGGCTTCTGCCAGGTCATAAATTCGCACTCCGGATTATTGATACAGCCATAGTAACGTCTGCCCTTTTTCGTCTTTCTGACAACAATATCGCTGCCGCAAATCGGACAGGCAACTCCAATCTTCTCCAGGTATGCTTTCGTATTTTTACATTCAGGGAAACCTGGGCAAGCAAGGAATTTGCCATGCGGCCCATATTTAACAACCATATTTCTGCCGCAGACATCACATATCTCATCCGTAACTTCATCTTCTATATGAATTTTATCAAGTGCCGTATGAGCATTTACTACCGCTTCCTCAAGATCAGGATAGAAATTACTTACTACCGTCTTCCAGTTAACGGTACCATCCTCCACACAGTCAAGTAAGGATTCCAGATTAGCTGTGAAATTCACATCAACAATACTTGAGAAAGCGCATTTCATGATATTGTTAACTGCTTCGCCAAGTTCAGTCACGTATAGATTCTTATTTTCTTTCGCTATATATCTTCGAACTATAATTGTGGTAATCGTCGGGGAATACGTAC
This sequence comes from Mobilitalea sp., assembly GCA_035564175.1. Classification (GTDB taxonomy): domain Bacteria; phylum Bacillota; class Clostridia; order Lachnospirales; family Lachnospiraceae; genus Mobilitalea. The sequence goes on along the minus strand of DATMUM010000198.1, from coordinate 3,726 downwards.
TTGGTCTTCCGATTCCCAGTTCTTCCAGTGTCTTTACAAGGGAAGCTTCCGTATAATGTGCCGGCGGTTGTGTGAAATGCTGACTTTTACGAAGCTCCGCCAGTTTAAGCTGATCTCCCTCAGTAATAGAATCAAACGTCACGCCGTTTTCCTCTTCTTCCTCCTCCGGAGTATATACGCTCATGAAGCCTTCAAAAGTTAGTTTAGAAGTAGCCGTTGTAAACCGATAATCATTTCCTTTAATCCGGATCGAGGTTGTTTCGTATTTCGCCGATTGCATCCTGCTGGCAACGAAACGTCTCCATATCAGCTGATACAGGCGGAACTGATCCCTGCTAAGGGATTCCTTGATCTCGTTCGGTGTAAATTCGATATAGGTCGGACGAATTGCTTCATGTGCATCCTGAATCTTTTTACCAGTACGTCCCTGGTTTTCTTCAAGAGCAACGAAATCGTTACCGTAATTATCCTTAATATATTGCTTTGCAGCGATATCTGCTTCGTCACTGATTCTCACCGAATCGGTACGCAGATAGGTAATCAAACCTACAGTGCCATGCCCCTTAATATCCACTCCTTCGTACAGCTGCTGTGCAATCTGCATCGTCTTCTGCGTAGAATAATTTAAGGTTTTAGCAGCTTCCTGTTGCAGCGTACTCGTGGTGAACGGTAGTGGTGATTTGCGAATTCTCTCGCTTTTCTTAATCTCTTCTATATTAAATGTAGCATTTTCCAACTGCTTTAATATCTCATTCATTTCAGCTTCGGAACGGATTTCCTTTTTCGAGTTACTGAACTTAGCAATCAAAGGTTTCTTCTTACCCTTAATTTCAAATTCGGCTTCCAGATTCCAGTACTCCTCAGGTACGAATGCATTGATCTCATCTTCTCTGTCGCAAATGATACGAAGTGCTACGGATTGAACTCTTCCGGCGCTAAGTCCTCTCTTTATCTTTTCCCAAAGTAACGGACTGATACGGTAACCCACCATACGATCCATTATTCTTCTTGCCTGCTGTGCATTCACAAGGTCCATATCGATATCACGTGCTTGCTTTATAGACGATTTTACTGCATTCTTAGTAATCTCGTTAAATGTGATACGGCTTGATTCCTTTTCCTCAAGCTTCAAGGTCTGTGATAAATGCCAGGAAATCGCCTCTCCTTCACGGTCAGGGTCAGTTGCAAGATAAATCTTATCCGCTTTCTTTACTTCCTTACGAAGCTTTGCTAATAAATCCCCTTTTCCTCGAATGGTTATATATTTTGGTTCAAAATCGTTCTCTATATCAAAACCCAGTTGGCTTTTTGGCAAATCTCTTACATGTCCGTTCGATGCAAGCACTTCATAATTGGTTCCTAAAAACTTCTTAATCGTTTTTGCCTTTGCCGGAGACTCTACAATGACAAGATATCTTGGCATAATGCTTTTCCCCTCATTTCTATCTGTATATATTCATAGTTCGGTTTGCTAACCGCAATCCAAACTTTCTAGTCATTTTTAATTCTCTGACGAATCATACTGCGAAACCTTAGTATAACAGCTAATCCATCGATAAATCCATAGGTATTTTAACCTGCATGTATATTTAACCCATATGTTTTGTTTCCAAACTTAAACAAGCATACACTATTTTCCTCCCTGTTTCAAGCAATTTATTATTTTTTTACATTTAACCTTATTTTTAATCATATTCAAAAGAAGTACTTTCAGTATACCCTTAAGATTTGCAACTAATTCTACCCTCATTATTATGAAATTATTACTGCATTTCCTAAGGTGACACTCCGTCATTAAAATACAGTCTTCCTTGAAACAAAATATATGCCGATTTTTTAAAGTTTAGCATCAATTCATATTATTTGATAACAATTAATTCCGTATCACATAGTAATTTTTCATTGTCTGGCGTACATGCCCCCGAAGCTCCAATAGCAGCAGCTGTTCCATTAATAAATCCATTGGAAGCTTTGTTAGTATCGCTATCTCTTCAATATGCTTCGGTTCAAGGCTTAAGCAGTCGATTACAGCCTTATCCCCTGCCATAAGTGAATTGTCAGCCTTTTTATCACTTTCATTACTCATGTGATAACCCGGCAGGAAATCCTCCAGGATATCCTTGGGTGATGTGACCATTTTGGCCCCCATCTTAATCAGATTATTACATCCCTCACTGAGCCGGTCGGTTGCTCTTCCAGGCAGGGCAAAGATATCTTTCCCCTGTTCCAGCCCCATATCAGCAGTTATTAAAGAACCGCTTTTCTCCTTTGCTTCAATTACCAGTACTCCGTCACAAAGACCGCTGATAATACGGTTTCTCATTGGGAAATTACCTGCGAAGGGCTGTACTCCCGGAGCATACTCGGATATAATTCCACCATGCTTCTGCATTTCCATATATAAATTAATATTTTCCTTAGGGTAGCAGATGTCAATGCCGCAGCCTAAGATGCCATAGGTCATACCTCCTGCAGCCAGTGTACCCTCATGGGCATAGGCGTCAATTCCTCTGGCGAGACCGCTGATTATAAGAATTCCTTCCTGAGCGGCGGCTCCGGCCAGGTATTTTGCCATTTCCTTACCATACGGTGAGCAGTCCCTGGCTCCGACAATGGCTAATGCCTTCGTTCCTTCTGGGGGAAGCTTTCCCTTAACATATAATGCGAAGGGTGCATCATAGATCTGCCTCAGCCTGCTTGGATAATCTTCATCCTCCTTAGTAATAAAGCTTATATTGCTTTTCATAAGCTTATCAAAACGCTCTATGACCTGTTCCGCATTTCGGTTCTGAGTGATCGTATCAATATCCACTTCACTAATTCGCGTATTATCTTCCATGATACTAAGCTTCTGTAATTCTTCCAAGGCATCCCTTGATGCTTTAAACACTTCCTCTGAACTTCCGAAATACTGCAGCAGTAATTCAATCTTCCTTGAACCAATATGATTCAAATTGCTGATCCAGTAGTTATACTCCTTCTGTTTCATATAAATATGCTCCCTTCTTATCCTTCGTAATAATGTGTTATTTTCAAATTCTTTCCTATATAATTCATCTGCTTATTGAAGGTATCTATTTTCCTATTTCATTGTTCTGTACGTAACCTCGAGCTGTCGCAGGAGGGCTGGGGAGGAGGGCTGTAGAGATAACGAAAGACATACTATTGTCACTCCTCCCCAGCCCTCCTGCGACAGTCATTAACCGAACTCACTCTCCCCAGTATTTCTGGTCCAGACTTCGGTAACAGATTGCCTCACTGAGATGCTTTGTCGTTATCTGCTCGCTTTGGTCAAGGTCTGCGATGGTTCTGGAGACTTTTAGGATACGGTGATACGCCCTGGCACTCAGATTCATTTTAACGAAAGCCTGCTCAAGGAGTGCCTGTTCCTTACTCTCAAGCTTGCAGTACTTCTTAATCGTTTTGGGTGTAAGCTGGGAGTTGAAATAGATATTCAGCCCCTTGTACCGTTCCACCTGAATCTTACGGGCGATACTGATCCGTTTACTGATATCCTCTGAGGTTTCCTGCTTTTCCTTCACCTCAAGTTCACGGTAGTTCATTTGGAGTGCCTCAATACAGATATCAAAACGGTCCAATAGCGGTTGCGAGATACGGCCGAGGTAGCGCTTTACCAGGTTAACGGAGCAGCTGCATTTATTCCTGTCCGGGTAATAACCGCAGCTGCAAGGATTCATTGCAGCAACCAACATAAATCCGGCTGGA
>DATMUM010000197.1:0-5963 GCA_035564175.1 Mobilitalea sp. | reverse complement strand
TGGAGGACGATTATGAATATAAGGTGATACCGACAGAAACGACGGTCACTCGTTAAATAAAATAATAAAATAAATATGGAAGAGGCTGATGCACAATTCTTTAACGGCATGCAGCCTCTTTGTTTCGATTTCGAAAGGCTTGCTTTTGTAATTCCTCAATAGTAAAATAAATGAAAAGGTACTATTTATTTACCATCCAGTGGTTGCCAAAAAGAATGGCGCCCACTAGATGCCGGTCTGCACCATCTGAATACTTGATTAATGAAAGCTGCATTATGGCTTTCATTAATATACAATACACACATATTCATCAATACTGTGTAGAGTAGACTTATGACATCCGAACCATTTTTAGAATCTTAATATTTGAAGGGAGCATATTCTATGAAGAAAATTAAGTGGGGAATCATCGGAACAGGAAGAATATCTACTAAATTTGCAACTGCGTTAAATTCGATGGAAGATACAGAAATAGCAGCTGTTGCTTCCCGTGATATAGCCAGGGCAAATGAATTTGTGAAGCTTTTTGCTATTAAAAAAGCTTATTCCAGCTATGAGGAACTGGCGAAGGATCCGGAGATTGATGTCATATACATTGGAACGCCCCATACGGAACATAAAGCGAATGCAGCATTATGTATTATGAATAGAAAAGCAGTACTGTGTGAAAAACCCTTTACATTAAATCAGCAGGATTCTAAATATCTCATTGATCTTGCAAGGGAATATGATGTGTTTTTAATGGAAGCAATGTGGACAAAGTTCCTCCCCGCAACGAAAATGGTTAAAAAATGGATACAGGATAAAATTATCGGTGATGTTAAATTCATTCGCATTTCCTTCGGCTTTCAAAGCGAATTTGATATAAACAGCAGACTTTTTAATCCCAACCTTGCCGGAGGTGCATTATTGGACGTGGGGATTTATCCAATCGCTTATGCAATCCATATGATGGGCAAGCTCCCGGATAAGATTGTCAGTGATGCTTATATCGGAAAAAGCGGTGTTGATGAGATGAATACAATCACAATGCTTTTTAACGAAGGAGTTATCGCAGATTTAAGTTCTGCAATAACTGTCAATTCAGGAAATGACGCAGTGATCTTTGGCAATAAGGGTAAGATTGTTGTTCCGAATTTCTGGATGGCTGAAAGTGCCGAAGTATATGATGGCAATGATAAATTAGTTGATACCTTCCTGCTTACGCTTACCTCCAATGGTTACGTATATGAAGCGGAAGAGGTCAATCAATGCATCAGGGAAGGGAAGAAAGAAAGTGAAATAATTCCGCTTATGGATACTCTGAATATCATGAAAATAATGGATGGCATCAGGAATGACTGGGGACTCATATATCCCCAGGAAAGAATGTATGATTATTAAGAAGCAAAGTAGGGAAAAGAGACAATCGATAAAAAGAAAGCAGAAAATTCGATAGATTGATTTCACAATTTTGTCATAGTTCGATGTTATAATGTTCCAGACGGAATGGATGTACAGAATTACATGTATAAACAAATAGTTAGCTGACTGTTTGCATTTATATTCATGATATTAGAAATGATTATAACAATGGAGGTACCAAATGGATAAGCTTAAGATATTGGTTGTTGATGATGAAAGTAGAATGAGAAAGCTTGTAAAAGACTTTTTGGTGCGTAAGGATTATGACGTAATTGAAGCAGAGAATGGAGAGCAGGCAATCGATATATTTTTCTCGAAGAAGGATATTGCCCTTATCATTCTTGATGTAATGATGCCAAAATTAGACGGATGGCAGGTGTGCCGGGAAATCAGGCAATACTCCAAGGTTCCGATTATCATGCTTACGGCAAAGGGCGATGAAAAAGATGAACTGCAGGGCTTCGACCTTGGTGTTGATGAGTATATTTCTAAGCCCTTCAGCCCCAAGATATTGGTAGCCAGAGTCGAAGCTGTCTTAAGAAGAACTTCAGTCACAGAGGAAGAAATGATTGATGTAGGTGGTATTGTCCTTGATAAATCAGCTCACCAGGTGAAAATTGACGGTGTTGAGATTGAACTCAGCTTCAAGGAATTTGAGCTTTTGAATTATTTTGTTACCAATCAGGGGGTTGCTCTCTCCAGAGAGAAAATACTGAATAATGTGTGGAATTATGATTATTTCGGTGATGCCAGAACCATTGATACCCATGTTAAGAAGTTAAGAAGCAAGATGGGTCCGAAGGGTGATTTTATCAAGACAATCTGGGGGCTCGGCTATAAATTCGAGGTAGATGTATGAAGCATTCCATTCGATTTAAGATAACTTTCACATTGACGTTAATGGTAGTGCTGATCATCGGAATTACCTGGGTGATTAATAATACATTTTTATCAAAGTATTATGTCTATAACAAGACGAAATCGTTGACCAAAGCCTATAACGAGATTGTGGATATCTATAATCATAGTACTTCTACTGGTTATCTTTCTGATGAAGATACCGAGAAGATGGAGAAACTTGCTTCGAAATATAACGTAGAAATCAATGTAATCAATAGTAATTTAGCAATTATATATCCGGCTCTTGAGAATTTTGGCAAAAGAGAAAAGGATGCTCTTGAAATGAGAATGGAAAGTTATATACTTGAAAATTCTAATCCAATGGTAAAAATAACCCAAAAGCTGGCGGAGACAGAAACATATAAGATTTTAAGAACGAATGACCTTAAGTTTGCTTCTGATTATATCGATTTGGTTGGTTTCTTTGATAATCCGGTAGATAATGTAATTGATAATACGTATATGGGTAAAGCTGATAATACCGATCAGGGCAATGCTGCCAATCAGAGCAATACTGCCGTTTCTGGCAACACCGGAAGCACCGCAGATAGTCAGACGGGGGCAGTAGTAGGAGGAACGGGCAGTACGGCGAATGATACAACTGGTAATCAGAATAATACTACCGATTCTTCAACAGATAATATCAATGGAAATTCTACGGATAATACCACTGGTAATTCAACAGATAATTCTACTGGTAATTCAGCTGATAATTCAACTGGTAATTCAACAGATAATTCTACTGGTAATTCAACAGATAATTCTACTAGTAATTCAACAGATAATTCTACTGGTAATTCAACGGATAATTCAACCAGTAATTCGACGGATAATTCAACTGGTAATCAAGTGAATCCTCCGGACGGCAGCACAAGTAATCCGGGTTCAAATATGCCGAGTAGACCTAATGTGATACAGGGAAGTAACCCTACGTATGACACTGCGATACTCCTGCGTACGAATTTGGCAAGCATCGAAGAGAGCGTTGAATATGCCAATAAGTTTCTTGCCTATGTTGGGTTGATTGTAATTGTAATCGGTACTCTTGCCATGTTCTTTATCAGTAGGAGTTTTACCCAGCCAATTCAGGCGCTGTCCGGAATTGCGAAGAAGATGACGGATCTTGATTTTGAAGTTAGGTATAAGGTGAATTCTAAGGATGAAATAGGTGAACTGGGTAATAGCATTAATTCCCTGTCAGATAAACTGGAAACCACGATTACTGAATTAAAGCAGGCAAATAATGAATTGCAGACAGATATCCAGCAGAAAATTGAAATTGATGAGATGCGAAAAGAGTTCCTGTCAAATGTATCCCACGAATTGAAAACACCGATATCGTTGATTCAAGGCTATGCAGAAGGTTTGAAAGAAAACATCAATGATGATCAGGAAAGCCGCGACTTCTACTGCGAAGTAATTATTGATGAGGCCAACAAGATGAACCAGATGGTGAAGAAGCTTCTAAGTCTGAACGAATTGGAATTCGGTAATAACCAGGTGAATTTTGAACGTTTTGATATTGTTGCTTTAATTAGTTCTGTATTAAGCGCTACGGAGATTTTGTTTAAACAGAAGGAGGTTACACTGCATTTTGAACAGACGGAGCCGTTATATGTATGGGCGGATGAATATCTGATTGAACAGATACTTACAAACTATATCAGTAATGCGCTTAACCATGTCAATGGGCAGAGAATCATCGAAATTAAGCTAATTCCACGGGAAGACACCGTACGTATCGCGATATTTAATACTGGTGATAATATTCCGGAAGAAGATCTGGAAAAATTATGGATTAAATTTTATAAGGTCGATAAAGCGAGAACCAGAGAATATGGTGGCAGCGGCATCGGTTTATCCATCGTAAAGGCAATTATGAATTCCCATAATCGTGAGTGTGGAGTCATCAATCGTCCGATTGGTGTTGAATTCTGGTTTGAGCTGGATACAAAATCTATAGTATAAAGGTACTGTTATAGAAGAACCATTTAAGGGTACGATTCGGATTCCTGCGTATTTGCAGAAAACTGGACCGTACCTTTTATTGTCATCTGTCGTGAAATCTAGTTGCTGAAAATAACAAAAAGTGATAAGATACTTACTGTAACGCCTTGTTCCATGGGCTTAATGTCAACTTACAAGAGACTGGGAGACTTACAAATGAAAAAGCTGAAAATTATATTAATATTAATTTTATCTTTAACTTTGACCGGATGCATGAAAGCGTATAAATATACGGATGAACAGAGTGATGCCGTTGCTGAATATATGGCAGGTGTTCTACTGGAGAATGATAAAAATTATGATCAAGCCTTGATTCCGATGGAAGACACTTCTATAAAAACATCGACAGATGGAAGTTCAACCGAAGGAAGTTCAATCGAAGGAAGTTCAACAGAAGGAACTTCAACAGATGGAAGTTCATCTGATGGCTCTGCTTCAACTTCAGGAACATCTGATACGAATGGAGATTCCGCAGAAGCTTCCGGAGAGACGCAGAAAGATTATACCTTAACTCAGGTAATCGGACAATCCGGTTTCGCAATTCAGTGCAAAGGGTATCAGTTGGTAGATGCATACCCGGAAGATTCCGAAAGTGCTAACTTTTCATTATCACCTGAAAAAGGATATCAGCTTTTGGTAGCATCTTTCATAGTAAAGAACACGTCTGACGCAAAGAAAGAGATAAACTTAATAAAATCAGGGGTAACTTATCAGCTTGATGTTAATACGGGTACCGTTTACAAGCCTTTACTTACTTTATTGGAGAATGACTTGCAGTATCTTGATTTAACAATTGGAGCAGGTAAGAGTCAGAAAGTTCTTTTAATATTTGAGGTAGAAAAGGGTGCCAATGTAGCGAATGTTAATTTAATTGTCAAAAAAGATAATAAATCTACGACAATTACATTGAAATAAGTAGTGAGAGGGAGAGTAGAAATGGGTTTTGTTGAAAAAAAGAGAGTTAAATTCTTTGGTTTACCACTAAGTTTTACGAAGTATACCATAACGGAAGAGAAGCTGACAATTACGACCGGATTTTTAAGCATTACGGAAGACGATGCATATATGTATAAGATACAGGATGTCAGATTAACAAGAAGCCTGGCAGAGCGTATCTTTAAGTTGGGAACAATTACTTGTTACACAGGGGATACTACTCACCCGGAATTAATCATGATACATATCAGGCATTCCAGTGAAATCAAAGATTTTATCATGCAGGCTTCAGAAGAAGCCAGAAGAAAGAGAAGAGCCCTTCATACTCTCAATATTGATGCAGAAGATTTGGATGAGGATGAACTGGAATAATATAACTGATAAAAGAATGTTTTTATGCTTGACATTTTATGTTGAAGAATGTAAAATGAAACTCCACCGTTGATGAACGGCCACTAAAAAAATAAAATGAAATAAAAAATAAAAAGTGGTTGACATAATACAGCGAGTGTGCTAAACTAAAAAAGTTGACGGCGAAAACGGTAACAACTGATAACAAAGCCTCAACAACAGATGAACCTTGATAATTGAACAGTGAAACAACCCTGAAAATTCTAAAAAACTTGGAGCTCCACATGGGCTCCAAACAATAGATTTTCATTGATGTTATTAAACATCACGAACCGTATTTGATATCGATTTATCGGTAGCAGATA
>DATMUM010000196.1:0-11915 GCA_035564175.1 Mobilitalea sp. | reverse complement strand
GATTCATTCACATAGCCATATTTCTTCTCATGATTCAGGATATCCTGAATATCCTTTTTCAGACTGTCTATAAATTCCTTCGTGTCCTCCTGCGCCATGAAATCCGTCTGTGCATAAGTATCATCTTCGTAATCATAGGAGTCTTGGGAATAAGCAGAAGCTGCCTCCTGCTCCGAATCTGCCTCCGTCACCGTATATTGACCAGATTCTTCATATTGACCGGATTCTTTATATTGGCTATCCTCATCATATTCACCGGCCTCTGAATATTGGCTGCCCTCTGCATATTGATTGCCCTCTGCATATTGGCTGACCTCATCATATTGGCTAGCCTCGTCATTTTGGCTATCCTCATCATATTGGCTGACCTCTGCCTCCTGAAGCTGTCCGTCATCATCCTTACGGAAGTTAATTACTTCCGCTCTAAGTTTGATTTTCTCCATGATTGTGTCTTTGTCTGTTTCTCCGGAGTAATAGGACTTCAGTATCTTAGCCTTCTCAACATAGGTACCTTCTCCGAACCATAGCTCAATATCAGTGCATTCCTTGATGCATTCCTTTTCCATTCCCGCCTTATAGTAAAGCTTAGCCAGCTCATATGCCCATTTTTCCATATATTCCGTTTGCTTAAGCTCTTCCATGATACCGATTAAATGCTCAAAGGATTCCCCTTTCATCTTATCGATTTTATACTGGAATATATAATTATAGAAATCCTTCGGCGCAATCTTCTGATACTGTTTCAGATACTCTTGTGCCTCCTCGGCATTATTCAGCTTGATCATGATGTCAATCAGTTGAAATAAGGATTTTCTCGATTTTACCTTATCATTTATTTTAAGATACAGCTCCGCTGCTTCCTCGTATCTTTCATTTCCGGTATACACCTCTGCAATCAGACTAAGATCTGTTATATTCTTAATCTTCCTTAACTCCATGGTATCAAGCACTTTTTGTGCAGATAGCAGGTCTCCTTCATCGACCTTTCTTCTCATTTCTTCTATCTTTACAATATTCTCATAGCTTCCCACGATTTAACCTCCTCTGTGATTAAAGCAAAACTGCTGTTATCTTCTTGTTCCCATGTTTATCCGTTTGGATATTCCTTATCCTCTCTGTTTGAACCTATAGCCTCGAGATATAGCTGCTCCAGGCTTTTATTCCCTTTCAATAACTCTGTTTTATTCCCGAACAGAATGCACCTTCCTTGGTCTATTACACAGATTTTATCACAAATCCTCTCCATCTCCTCCATGTAATGTCCCGCGTAGATAATACCAGCACCCTTTTTCTTCAGCTCCAGAACCGTATCAAGTACCTGGTTCCTTGCTTCAACATCAAGCCCTACGGTTGGTTCATCCATGATAATCAGTCTGGGCTCATGCAGTAATGCTACTCCGATGTTCAGCCTTCGCTTCATTCCTCCGGAATAGCTGCTCACCTTTTTTCTTAAAGTATTTATATCAAAATCAATTATCCTGCTAACTTCAATTATCTGCTCTTTTAATCTCTTTCCTCTGATATGGTTTGATTTTCCCCAGAACTGAAGATTGTCTAAGCCAGTTAAGGAAGTATAAAGTGCGATATCCTGGGGAATGTAACCCAGATCATTACGAAGTATGGCCGGATTCTTAACAATATCCTGTCCATTATAATATATATTACCACTGTCCGGTTTGCTCAAGGTAGCTATCATCGAGAGCGTCGTCGTTTTTCCCGCTCCATTGGCTCCAATCAGCCCCAGGATTTCACCATTTTCCATACAGAAGGAAATTCCGTCAACCGCTCTGTTGTCTTTATAATACTTTTTCACATTGAAAAGTTCAAGCACGGTCGCAACCCTCCGCAGTATTATTTTTCTATCTTAATACTATCATTAGTGACTTATTTAGACAAGTAAAAAGCAATGGAAGAAATAAATACATTACCAAAAAAGTTGCCCCAAATAAATTCATTTGAGACAACTTTTTTGCTACCATATATTTTAAGCTTTCCAACCGGGAAATCCAATTCTATCAACATGAAAATATCAGCTTTCCCTATGTAATCCTTCGTCTGCAACAATGGTATCACCTAATAACCCTTACAGATCCCTGTAATAATTAAGTGTCTCCAACAGCTCGGGTGTAATTTCAATCTGATCCCTCATAAGAAGGCGGTGCCTTCCTTCTACCTCGCGGATCTTCTTCAGCTTCTCTCTATTGTACCTTGCCATCGCTTCCTCAAATAATGGCTGAAGCTTCACCTTATCCCTAAGATCCTTCGAGAACGGACAGTACGTCGCCATAATCTCCCTAACCAACTTATTCAATTTCAGTGCACCCATGGATTCGTAATGAACCCACTGTTCATAATCAATGACAAAGATTTCTCTGTTATTATTACGACCTTTTTGAATCTGCTGCTTGATTTTCTCCTTCTTCTCTTCCGATAACTCCTTATTCTTGCGGTAGAACTGGAGGTAATCGGAATATTCCGAGGTAAGTGATTTATGAGAGATATCGTTCCAGGCTGCACCTTCAATCGTACGGCAAAGCTCCCAGCGGAACCTGCCGAAGATACGTATTAGCACAATGGTAAGGTTGGTTTCCGAAAATATCGGAAGAAGGAAGCGTCCGGCGCTATCCCTTCGTTTGCCTGCAATCTCCTGCCACATAATACCGTTTGATCCGATGTTCGGAAACAGGATAATGTCCGGATATACCCGTTTTACGATATATTCCTTTACAATATTCTTCTCCTTATTCGCATAGATAACCTCCCGATCAAATACGGTATAATCGACTTTCATGATGCCAGCAACTGCTTCATTAATTTTTGCCGAGGTTACCAGAAGCCGTTCAATACCATTGGACCACAAATCCTGATGCAGTACCGGGACAAAGCTTGAAATCTGTCCGTTAGTGGTACGATTATTATAACGGAACATGTTATCTATCTCATATTCCAGCTTCTTTACCGGATTCGTAAGCATTTCCGTAGCTTCCTTATCCGTAATCCTTCCCTGCTTCTTAAGACTTCCTACCATCTCCGTATATTCCTGATCGAATTCGTTCTTGGAGGGCTCCTTCTTGCCTTCATAAATTAAGGTCAGCCAGGTCTTTATATCATATACATTGCACAAGCCCTGTTTTGGTGTTTCTTCCGTAAGGAAATACAGAGAAAGCAGCTGATCTTTGGTTAACAGTCTTTCATCCGCATAACCGTACTTTAGGAAGAGATCAATCAGCCTTGGTGCATTATTCTCCTGATAAGCTCTTAAAAATACTGATTTATAGATCTCGTAATGATTCTCAGCTAGACGTCTTCTGATGATTCTCGCTGAATCATCTGACGAAGACTTGTCCCTTAGCCGGATGAAATCCAGCATGGCAGTTTCCATTTGCTCAGCCCGATCTCCTGTAATACCGGCGTAATTAAGTATGTACCGAAAGGACTCCTCCAACTCCTCCATTGCCCTCTTGGAATCTTCTAGGGAATACTTAAGGAAGGCTTCCGGATTTTCCACCTTTCCCTGATTTCCTGTAAGAAGAAGATGATATACTTCCTCCATCTTCTTACGATCTACCTTCAGCTCTCTGTCCAGCAGCTTCTCAGTGAATAATTCTGCTTTATTCACCTCTTCAATGACGTTATCCATAATATCCATCAATTCATTACTAAAGCCTGAGGAGGCATCCAGTTTAATTGCCATTTCAGCGATCAGGCGGAACAGGCAGGTATCACTATCATCCACAAGACACTCTGCCAGAGCAATATATTCTCTGGATAATTCCTTCATGTCTTCGATCTGCTGGTTAACAACATTGACCTGATCCTCCAGCTGATAAAGGGTTATTGCATTGCCATAGGAGTAAAAGGACTTTACAGCATCAATCGGTAAATTATTGCATTCTTTATAGTAGTTCACCTTATCACTGATCAGCTCCAGGTCACCGTCAATCGGGGTAAGATTAAGAATGCGCTCCGGTTGTCTTACCTTACAGCCGCTTCGAGTGGCTAACGCCTGAAACTTCTGTGCCGAGTCCTTCAAAAACTGATAAAGCTCCGAGCTGTTCTTTATAATCCCCTGATAGATTTGATCCAGCTCATAAATCATTTTATAAAAGGAAGCTACCATAAAGCCATGATAATCCTTATTCGCTGACAGCACAGTATCCAGTTCTTCCACTCTCTTTACCGGATATACATAGATCAGCAAATCATCATATGCCGTATAGGTACTTTGATACCTTCCTGAATATAAATCGTTGATACCTAGAAAGGTTCCGGAGCCCATAATAACCTTAGCACCTTCATGGCGCATAAGAACCCGGCCTTTTATAATCATTGCAACATAAAATACAAGATCTCCTTCTTTGAATATATCAGTACCTTTTAAGAACTGATTCACTGTATTCGGATTCATTTTTATGTCCATCCACACACCGCCTAATCCACTAGTTTTTACATAAATCCATTATATACTAATTTTTGAGTTTTCTAAAGGGAAATGTGTCGTATTTTATGATTATAGTACGAAATACTTATAGATTCTTGTCAGAAACGAAATAAAGAGTTTGCCTTTGGCAAACTCTCGCGCCGAGCGCGGTCAGCTTGGCTGACATAATTCCAATCGCGCGAGTGCGCATCCACGCGGAGCGTTTTTTATCTCATAAGACGAACTTTCTTATGAGATAAAAAAAGAAATGCGGATGCATTTCTTCAGATTGTTATATTAAATTCCGTGCGCTCTGCTTCGAATGCTTACCATAAGCGTTACCTTTACAGTTAACTCGGCCCAGGCAGCCTTACGGCACACAGGAGCTTTCGCTTAGTGCTGCTTCATTCCTGACCTGACACGGTTCACGAATTCCTGTTGCGTAAGACCCAGACGTCAACATCACTTATAAAGGGCGGCCCTACAGTAAGTCACCCTAGGCAGAACATCACCCCTGCTGTAGCGGATTGCAGGTACAGGGCACCGCTATCTCCCCGGCTGCACGGAAATTTTATGACTAATTCATAACAGAAATATTCATCTCTGTATCACAGGAACAGCTGCGTATGATTAAAATCTGTTCCCAGCTCAAGAGCTGTATGCCAAGTATATAATTTTTAGGGAAGATTGTCAACCCCTCAAGCTTTTCCATTCTTATAAATTGAATCCAACCAAAAATCCAAATTGAATCTTACTGTTATGGATAGGAAGGCTCCGGAGGAAACTCAATTAATCTTATTATATCATAAAGTATTCTCAGCTATGCTTTTCTTTTTTATTGCGAATTCTTAAATCTTTAAAAAATGTCTGGAGTACGTCGGTACATTCCTTCTCCATAACGCCTGTCTCAAGCTCTACCTGGTGATTGAATTCCTTCATCTGCAGTAGATTAAGGATGGAACCTGCGCAGCCGGCCTTGGGATTCATCGTACCAACCACAACCTTTTTGATCCGGGCTTGTACGATTGCACCGGAACACATCTGACATGGCTCCAGGGTTACATACATCGTGCATTTCTCAAGACGCCAGTCACCCATGACCTTGCTGGCTTTCTCAATAGCAATCAGCTCCGCATGTGCTAAGGTGGTTTTCTTGGTATTGCGCTTGTTGTAGCCTCTGCCGATTATTTTATCCTGATATACGATGACACACCCAATTGGAACTTCTCCGAGGCGAATCGCCTTTTTCGCTTCCTTGAGTGCTTCCCGCATATATTTTACTTCCATCATTCACACTGTTCCTCTGCTTTCAGATTCGTACAGCGGATGCTGCTTCATGTAAATACTGTACTTCTTCCATATTATTTGTTATAGTAAATTAAAGTTATTCTATCATACCACATACGAGGTGACAATATGCAGATCCATGGCTTCAATAAATTGACTTTACTTGATTATCCGGGACATCTTGCGGCAACCATATTTCTAGGCGGCTGTAATCTAAGGTGCCCCTTTTGCCATAATGCTTCTCTGGTAACCAGGCTGTCCAACCAGCCTACAATCCCCAGGGAAGAAGTGCTTGATACTTTATCCAAGAGGAAAAATGTTCTTGAAGGCGTATGTATCACCGGCGGCGAGCCAACACTCTATAAGGAGCTGCCTGCCTTTATCAGGGAGATCAAAGAGATGGGTTTTATGGTAAAGCTGGATACCAACGGAACCAATCCCTTGATGATGAAGCAATTAACGGACGAAAAACTGATTGATTATATAGCAATGGACATTAAAAATTCCCGTGAAAAGTACGCCAGCACTGCAGGTATTTCGAATCTTAATCTGGCTGCAATTGAAGAAAGCGTCTCTTTCCTGCTGTCCTCTCCTCTGGATTATGAGTTCAGAACTACCATCGTGAAAGAATTCCACGCCCAAGAAGATATGTTATCCATCGGTAAATGGCTAAGCGGAGCGAAGGCGTATTATCTGCAGTCATATAAAGATTCCGGTGATGTTATCCAACCAGGACTTAACAGTCATTCGAAGGAAACATTATTGGATTACGTATACCTGCTTACTCCTTATATCCGTCATGTTTCCCTCCGCGGAATAGATTAAAACAGGAAATGAGGCTTCCCATGTTAGTCATTCATGAAACACAACGATTGCTTCTTCAGACTTTAAACGAAAATGCAGCACCTATGGTTCTTAATTTCTATGAAGAGAACAAGAATGCTTTTGAGCCTTGGGAGCCGCTGCGCAGCAGTAATTTCTATACGATATCCTATCATAAAGCTTCCCTTACTGCGGAATATCAACAAATGGCAGAAGGAAAGCTTATCAGATTTTGGGTCTTTTTAAAAGGTCATCCCGAGGAAATCATAGGCTCCATATGCTTTCAGAATTTTCTGAAGGAGCCTTATCACAGCTGCAGCCTGGGTTATAAATTCGGCTCGAGGTTCCAGCATCAGGGGTACGCTCAGGAGAGCATCAAAAAGGGAATAGAAATTATTTTCGGGGATTATCATTTGCACCGGATTGAAGCTCATATTATGCCTTTCAATGAACCTTCCCTGCGATTGATAGAGAAGCTGTCATTTCAATATGAGGGGATATCCTCTTCCTATGCCAGGGTAAATGGCGTCTGGACGGACCATAAGCAATTTTCTTTGATTAACCC
The DNA here is from genome assembly GCA_035564175.1 of Mobilitalea sp. Lineage (GTDB taxonomy): Bacteria > Bacillota > Clostridia > Lachnospirales > Lachnospiraceae > Mobilitalea. The sequence goes on along the minus strand of DATMUM010000196.1, from coordinate 4,821 downwards.
CTCGGAGCAAGCTTAAAACATAACCTCGAGATACCAATACCCGAAGTCTCCCTGTCTTAAATCTCTTTTACGAATGGATTTAAAACATTCAAATCCGAACATTCTTGCCATAAACCGTTCCCTATTATGGTAAATACCAGGTATACCAAGGATATAATGACAGCCGGACTGGTCTTTCCTTTTGGCAAAAATTAAATGATGATAACAATAAAAACCATGCATCAGGAAGCTATTATTGCTTAATACCCAGGTCTCCTTCGGAAGCATTCCGATGTCCTTGGGTTCGATTTTTACACATTGGAGGATTTCATTATCTTCAAAAGGATAGATTCTCGGATAATGATCGAAGAAATGCTGGGCTATTGGATGATCCGGTTGATCCTCCATCTCGAAATCCTCTTTGGTTACCGCAATATCCTCCTCAGTTTTAGCCTCAGCTGCTTCTGCTTTGCCTATATCTGTTTTAACCTCATATTGATTATTATAATTTTGGTAGGAATAATTATCCTGCGACACCTCGGCTTCATAGCCATTATCTGCCTGATTATCCGTAACTGAAAGGAGATCTCCGGGCGTATTATTATCCACCTGTGTACCATTTAAAAACTCCATCAGAAGATCCTGCTGATAGTCCTGCTGCGTCCCCTGATAAAAATACTGTTCAAATTCCTGGCCACGGTCGGAATATGTATCCTGATCTGTCTCTTGCTGGTATTCAGCTTCAAGCACCTGCTCTGCTTCCAGTTGGTATTCCGTCTCCTGATCTGTCTTCGGCCGGTATTCCACTTCAAATTCCTGCTCTGCCTTCGGCTGGTATTCCAGTACAGGCTCCGGCTTTGGTTCTTTAATAATATCAACATGCTTCATCGCTTCAGAAGCCATGGGCTTGTTCAGCCTTTCAACCGTCTTCCATCCGCGGGGAAGTTTATATTTAGGAATGTTTAATTCTTCTTCCAGGGTAAGCTGTTCCGGCGTACGTAAATCCATCATTCTGCGGACTTCATTATATTGATCAGCTTTTTGATTAATCTGTTGTTCTTCCAGATGCCCTTGCTGCTCAACGACTTCATCCTCATTCCTGCTCCCGGAATCGTATATGCCTCCCTGGCTTACAAAATCCTCATGGCCAGTTGATTTACCAGAATAATCAGCCTTAGTGCCAGCTGATTTCGTTAAGGTATCTGCTTTCTTATCCTGAGAATTCTGGAACACTGTCCTTGGCCTTAATGCATCCAGCACCTCGTTTGCAACGACTGGTCTGTCATCCCATTCCGTTGCAAAGTATATATTGTCATTTAGAAATAGGAGAATTCCTCCCATGTCTGTCAAGCTATAACCGGAATTCATTATATTTGTTTCATTTGCTGTAAGTTTGCTGTCCATAACCTGGTTTCGCAGAAGCGTATCCCCCAGGTATATCAGTTCCATATTCTTTTTATCCCTCTGGATTAAGTAGGTGGGGAAGATGCTGTCCAATTGACCAAGCAGCTGCATATGCAAGGTTATTTTGCATATTCCGTTTCTTGCTTCTATCCTCGCATATCCCACATTCTTTCTCTTTACTCCATTCTCGTATTGATACATATACGAAACCATTCTTTTATAATCAGCCAAACTAATCACTCCCTCGCTTCCTAAGCCAATTTGGGTTACTACACAATTCAATTAAATATATTCCATTAAAAGTAGCATTATTCCAATGAAAGTTCCTTTTCCGTACGGATTAATATATTCGTGAAATGTTCTTGATTTTTATGATTATTATTTTGTTCTTATCAATCTGTTTCGCAGAGAAATCTTTGAGGCATATTCAAGGAGCGAGGAATATGGAATGATCTTTACCTATATGCGGGCCTTTGATTCCCAGTCTGACGAAAAGGAACCTGCAGCATTCCGAGGAATTATTCCGATATCTTGAGGATAAATACAGGCTAAACTCTCTGGAAGGAGAGATAGCCAAGAAGAACTATATGCGGATTAGCAATACGTATTTCTTACCGCAGGATGCTGCTCTTCAGATTAAAAATTATTTCCAGCTGTAAATAAAACTTTATCAGCAGAACTTGATTATTATTGTATCTTTATCCACGCCAAAGGTTTATTATAGCAGCTTTATCCACATATCATAGGTATTATCAAGCCTTCCAAACTTAATGGCAAAGCCAATTGATATCCTGTGTGACATTCATTGTTATAGTGTAATTGTGTTAGTTGCATGACTAATTATCCCATTTTTGCAATAATCCACATTTTTGATTTAGGGGCATAAAAAGAGAGCTGTTTCTCCTCTAATTTATTAATTAGTTTAGAAACAGCCCCCTCTAAATAAAAACCAAATTACAATATTGTCACCACACATTGATAGCTTTTCCCGTAGAGAGTTGCAGTAATAATAACCTTCCCCTTCTTTTTTGCTGTTACGTTTCCATACGAATCAACGGTTGCAATTGATTTGTCGCTTGACTTCCAAGTACATACTGCTAAGCTGTTCATTTTTAAATTATACTTATCTCCCACAGCTAATGTTTTCTTTGTGACTGCAATAGCAAGCTTCTTAAATGGTATATTTTTATCTTTTGCATAGGATTGGATATATGAATTCTCCAGTCCATAAAATATCCGATTCGGACATGTGTCAAATGCACCTATACCATATTGCTCTACACTGGTTACTTTATTTGATATGGCTACATATTTTAAATTTTTACAGTGAACAAATGCAGTCCTCTCTATTTTACTTACTGAATAAGGAATGGTGATTTTTGTGAGTGCTGTGCAATCCATAAAAGTCCCCTCCACTATCAATTTAATAGAATTCGAAAGTCGTACATTTTTTAACCTTGTACAATACTCAAATGCATATGAGCCTAATGTTTTTACGGAATTAGCCATCTTAACTGTCACCAGATGATTGCAGTTACCAAAAGCTGCTACACCTATGTCTGTTACAGAATTGGGAATTGTTATGGAGGTTAATTCTTTATCAAAAGCAAACGCATTGCCAGCTATACTTGTAACCGTATCCGGTATGATAATATTTCCTTTTAATGTTCGTCCAAATATTAATATACCGTTAAGAACAACCATCGGATTTTCCTTCACCCTTTCTTTAAGCCAAGGGGTACCTCCAAAAGCATCTGATCCGATTGATAAAACACCGTCTAGGGATGATATCTCAACTAAATTAACACAATTTCCAAAAGCTTCATCACCAATAGAGGTAACAGAGTTCGACATTGTAATACTTTTAAGCATTTTACAATTACTAAACGCTAAACCATCTATAGATGTAACTGTATCCGGGAGAGTCACACTTGTTATACTATCGCACCATTGAAAAGCAGAGCCAATAGCCACGACACCCTCTGGTACAACCACATCTCCTCCCTCACCAACATATTTAGTTAAAACACCATCTTTAATAACAAAGTCCTCTGCATTGATAGGTTGTTCGGCTGCTATTATATTCTTTATAGGCAATACACTCGTTATTTGTAAGACTACTGCTATAAAAACAACCGCTATAATTTTTATTTTATTCATTTCAAACTCCTTTTAAACTACCTTAAACTTATAAATTTTATGTTATGTCTCAAAAGTCATGTTCTACCATAATTGCATATTCCTATATTTTATTTTATAATATGAAGAAAAATGACTTTTGAGACATATTATTTTTTCTATTAGATTATAAAAAACTTAGCAAAATTAAATTAGTTTTTATTCACCCAATTAAAAAACCAGCTATTCGAATTATAATAATTATAATCCACCGCTTGAGCATATTGACTATACCTTCCAATATAAAATGACCCATCATATACATCTGATATGTTATAAAAGTCAGAAATATCTCCTGGTTCAAAGGCTTTAATATGTGATATAACCTTTCTTGCTATTAACTGGGCACAGACATACCTATTATTATATGTAATACCATCACTTTTAAATATAGTATCAGCACCTAATGCATGACTAATATAGCTGCCATCCGTTGCATTATATGTACTATGTGCAAGCATATCTGTAACAGTATGTAATGCTATCCCGTAAACAAATAATGATTTATTTGTTGAACCCGTCGTGTACCCCTGAAGTAATGTTGTCCATGAGTTTCCGCAAAAACCTGAGGTCGTAAGATAGGTATCAATCCCGGTTCGATCATTACTTGTTAAATATGAAGGTACTATTGGGGTCGTGCTATTTTTAATACCTACAGCTATATTTGTTATATAAATATAGGAAGCCATATAATTGGATTGATAGGTAGGAGTTCCTTCTTGCTTACTCATAAATCCATGAAACTGAGGATATGTAGTAAAAGCTCCTAGATAAGTATCGTTTGCTACCGCTCCCAATTTAACAATTGTTATTCCATTCGTTGTCATTTTAGTACCATTTATATAGTCAGTCAACTCAGTAAAAATTTTATGTTCATCTGTTGCCCAACTTCCTTCTACATAAGTTACATCATCAAATGTGATGACGTCTCCTTGATTATCCTGTAATATTCCATTCTCCGTTGCCTCATTAATAGTAGTTGTATTCATTGCATTATTATAAATTGCTTTTAATTCATCATACTGTTCCAATGCAAATTCCAAATCTACAAGGCCAAATCCATATTCTGTATCATCACCATACTTATTTGCACTTAAATCCATTAATGTACGAATAAAGTCACTAGTATTTCGTCCTTTAATTAACTGGACTTTTTAACCGGTAATGTATCTATTATGATTTCTTCTGATACATCAACGTCATCAAGATTATATTTCCAATGGAAAATTACTGGTTCCTCATTAACTTCCGAAAAATATT
>DATMUM010000195.1:0-31005 GCA_035564175.1 Mobilitalea sp. | reverse complement strand
GAACCAGCCATTCACAAAATTTCTGCCTGCCTTTCTCTGTAATCGTATAGAGCTTACGTCTATCCTCCGCCTCAGGATCGGCAAGTGTTATGAGCCCTTCCTCCAGAAGCTGCTTCAATACCGGGTAGATGTGCCCGAAATTCTCATTCCAAAAATGGGATATGGTATTATCACAAAATTTCTTAATATCATAACCGGTGCAAGGCTTCATACAAAGCACTCCCAGGATAGCATATCTGGTTTTATTTTTAATTGCCATTGGTATAACCTCCTTAATATATCAGAGTGATATAATAATATATATCACTCTGATATATTCGTGTCAAGATAAATCTAAAAAGGTTGAGTAAATTCTTAACAGAAGGAACCTGCTTAGGTCGTAATAAAAAGTACTGTAAGTATACAGGAACTCTGCATATAATCCGATGAGCTTCTGACGGATTACATTAGTAGTAATTCCTGTGTTCTAACAGTACTTTATCTTATGCTTTCTTTAATGACATACCAATTCATTGGTTGGTGCAAGGCAATGATGATTTTCACAGACATAATATGTCGTTTTATCATTTATAACGCGATATTCGTCGACATAATCAGCTAACTCCTGCAGCTCTTCCTGATTGTCTACCGTTTTTAACAGAACGAGGGTATTCGGTTCAAAATGCTCTGACAGATAATCGATCAGCTCAGGATAGTTCTCTCTTTCTTCGGATTCCCGGTTATTTGATTTCGCTGAATTACTTCTGCTGGCTACACATACAATTTCCTTCGTAGGATACAGAGCTCCAAGGAAAGCAATCAGTGAGAAGCTGTGACCTGCCGGATAATCCTTGACCTGTCCGGCAAGAAAGCGTAACTGCTTGTCAGCGTATTCTATATATTTTGGATTCGCCGTCAGAAGTGCAAGCCTTTGAAGTACATAACCGGCTGCTGCATTACCGGAAGGAATTGCTCCGTCATACACTTCCTTTGGACGATAGATCAACGGTTCTGCATCGGAAGCGTTGAGGAAAAAGCCGCCGTATTTCTTATCCCAGAACAGCTCAATCATATGGTCTGCATGTGCCGCAGCCCGCTTCAGATAATCGACCTTAAAGGTTGCCTCATATAAGGAGAGCAGAGCCATGCAATAAAAGGCATAATCGTCAATTAGCCCGAAATGCGCGGGTTCTTTGTCGCGGTAGCGAACATACAACAGACCGTTTGGATCAGTCAGTCTGGTATGAATGAATTCAGCTGCCTGCTCCGCAACCTCGATATAGTCAGAATTCTGAAATACTTTAGCAGCGGTAGCATAGGCCGTGATCATAAGGGCATTCCAGGAAGTCAGGATTTTATCATCCTTATGAAGCTGGGCTCGGTTAAGGCGATAGGTGTACATCTGATTGCATACCCGGACCACGCGTTCATTATCTGATTTTAACTCATGGGAATTAATCAGGTTTGGAATGGATGCGCCTTCAAAATTGCCTTCTTTGGTAATGTTAAAGTATTCATTGAAAAAGGAACCGTCATCAGGTCCAAGAACAGATGCTACTTCTTCCGGAGTGAAGACATAATATTTACCCTCAACCCCGTCACTGTCCGCATCCTGGGCGCAGTAGAAGCCGCCTTCCGGATCGGTCATTTCTCTGCGGATATATTCAAAGATCTGCTCGGCAACGGTACGGTAAAGTCGATCCTTTGTGTATTGGAAGGCTTCCGTATAGACTAATGCCAGCATGGCATTGTCATAAAGCATTTTCTCAAAATGGGGAACCAGCCATCTGGCGTCCGTGGAGTATCTGGAGAAGCCATACCCGACATGATCATAGATACCTCCGCGGTACATGTGCTTTAATGTGTTTTCCACCATGAAAAGAGATTTTTCATCAGATTCCAGGATGGCGTGCCGCAGCAGGAACATAAGGTTATGGGTAGACGGGAATTTCGGTTCGTTGCCAAAGCCGCCGTAATCGTGGTCAAAGCTCTGACTAAACTGGGTAACTGCGAGGTTAACCAGATCTCTTGTAACCTCAGCGCTGTCAGAGGAAGCTTCAAATTCCCGTTTCATGATATCAGCCAGCTTGTCGCCGGTCTGCATCATATCCGTTGGATTGTTCTGCCATTGATCCCTTACCTGGGTAAGAAGATCCATCAGACCAATCATACCGTATTTCGGTTCCTTTGGAAGATAGGTGCCAGCAAAGAAGGGCTTCTTCTCCGGTGTCATCAGCACAGTAAGCGGCCAGCCGCCGTGTCCTGTGGTTACCTGACAGATGGTCATATACACGGTATCGATATCCGGACGTTCTTCTTTATCCACCTTGATGCTGACAAAGGCTTCGTTGAGAACCTCAGCAATCATTTCATCTTCAAAGCTCTCGTGAGCCATGACGTGGCACCAGTGGCAGGTGGAGTAGCCGATACTTAAGAAGATGGGCTTGTTCTCTTTCTTTGCTTTCTGAAATGCCTCATCTCCCCAGGGATACCATTTTACTGGGTTGTAGGCATGCTGTAAGAGATAGGGAGATTTTTCATCGACTAATTTATTCGGGATTCTGGTAGTTCCTTTCCCTTTATTCGTTACATGTTCCGTTGTATTCATTTTTACACTCCTTGCTGGCTTATTTGTTTTCAAAATAAATTTATTTAAATATTATGCCAAAAAAGAGTGGTATTTATTAGATTAGATGATCTCCATTTTAATATATTGCGATATTTAATTTAAAGCAGTTATCCGCTTAAGTTTAAGATATATTAATTATAGTATCGTGTTCTAGGCAGTCATTATTGTTCTGGATAACGGGCTATAACCCCTGCTATTATTTCGCCAGACACCGAAAAGATATATGGTTTCATCTTATAGGAACCGGAGCATCATTTTGTGTAATGTGCACAAGATAATAAGTTTAAAACGGTAAATTATAGTAGTGATAATAACATAAGTATATAAAAATAAACAAAAATATAAGTAGTGAACAAAAAAGTATATAATTATTGACAGTATTGTACAAACATGATAAAGTAATAAACAATTTAGCTGGTCTTACCCGCATGTGTATCAAATATCATGAATGGAAAATCAGAGGAATATTCTGAAGAAACGATAGCCAGGGTAATGAAGATAGGGTGTGGAAAATATGGCATTTGAACGCGGATATAACATTATTTATCTTAATTCAGATGAAGACCCTGAAAAAGAACGGAAGGTATTTCGGACTCTTGAACAAAAAATGGTTGATGGAGTAATTTTCATTCCATCTGTATATTCAACGAAAAATCAACAGATTATAAAGGATTTTTCGGTTCCGATCGTAGCCGTGGACAGAGTTTTTGATGTTGATGGGATTAAAGGAGGTGTTATAGTGCATAAAGTTACAGTCGTTGGCAGCATGAACTATGATACAACCATTCATGTTAAAAAATTTCCTCTTCCGGGTGAAACAATACTTGCAGAAGCATATAGCAACTCCCTGGGTGGAAAGGGAGCAAATCAGGCAGCAGCACTAGCTAAAGTAGGACTTGAGGTATCAATGATTGGAGCTGTCGGACAGGATAATGAAGGCCATGCCATGCTAAATGAACTAAATCATTTAGGAATAAATACGGATAATGTTCATCTATCGGACGAGCAGCCAACAGGAAGGGCGCAGATCGTTGTTGAGGAGTCCGGTAATAATAATATTATAGTTATTCCGGGAGCGAATGGCAGATTTTCAGAAGAACATATTGATCGATGCCAGCAGGCGATATCCTCAGCAGATGCAATATTGGCTCAGCTGGAGATTCCGTTAATGACAGTTCAATATGTATTCGCACTTGCAAAAAGGATGAATAAGCTGACCGTATTAAATCCTGCTCCGGTCTGTTCTTTGAAAGAGGAATTATTGCAAAATGTAGATATCCTTATTCCGAATGAGATTGAAATGGAAAAATTATATGGCAAGCCGCTAAAATCTTATGGAGAGCTTGAGACGGCCTGTGAGTATTTTACCGGCTTGGGAGTAAAGATAGTTATTGTTACCTTAGGGGAAAGAGGATGTTATTACTATCATCAAGGGCAAGGTAAATTTGCTGCATGCTATGCGGTAAAAGCAATTGATACTACCGCAGCGGGAGATAGTTTTATCGGAGGATTTTTAGGGAATTATCTGGAGACAAAAGATATTGACCAAGCGATTGATTTTGGGCAAAGAGTGGCAGCAATTACTGTTTCAAGGCGTGGTGCCATAGAATCCATACCTAATAGAATCGAAGCTCTCACTACATCATTGTCAAAGTAAAGGAGAATATTTATAATCGATGAACGTTGGATAAAGCCGTTAGGTACTGAGATTAATACGATTATGAGAAAATACCAGAAATTCAATTTAGATTAGCGTTGTACTATAACTCTGGACAGTATAAAAAAGTATAGCATGTTTCATTCACTATACTAGACTATCCAGGCAGATAATATATTTTGATATATATAACCGGTATAAAGCTTCAGATTATCTGAAGCTTATACCGGTTATTATATAATTAAGAGATGTTACAGTAATTTATACTTATCTTGTAGTTAATATTATGACCCGCCAGTCATATAATGTGACTAACAAGTCATATGACTGGTGGGTCATAATATAAGATAAGGGGTGATAGAATGCCAAAAGATACATTTTTTAATTTACCACCCGAAAAACAGGAGATAGTAATGCGTTCAACAATCCATGAGTTTTTAAAGCATGGCTTTGAGAAGGGTAATGTCGGGGATATTGCAAAGAGCGCCGGAGTGGCGAAGGGAAGCATGTATCAGTATTTTGAAAATAAGAAGGAGCTTTTTCTGTATTCGGTCAAATGGTCCATCGAGCTGCTGATGAAGAAAAGTGAGAAGTATATTACTTTACAGGACAAACAGATGGATATTTTCACTTATCTCTACCAGAATGCGAAAGCATCCTGGCTCCAGATGAAGGAGGAGAGGGATATTGTAATCTTTATGCAGGATGTATTCCTTGGAAAATATCACAATATTACCGATGAATCCATGGCGTATATCAATTCTTTCTCGGATGAATACCTGCTGAACTTAATTAAAGACGGCAAGAATAACGGCTCCATAAGAATGGACATCGACGATAAGAGGATATCCCTTTTTATTTCCGGGGTATCCTTTAAGATCAAGGAGAACATGATGAATCAGGCAAGAATCTATGGAAAAGACATTGTGGATGAGGACTTTGAAGATTTCGAGAAAGACATCAACGTTCTAATTGAGCTTCTGAAAAATGGAATTGGGGGAAATAAATTTCGGAATGTCGGATAAAAAGTATAAGTTCCCGAAGGAGCTAAGCGGCGGGGAACAGCAGAGAGTCTCCATCGCAAGAGCCGTAGTTATGAATCCTCAGCTGCTGTTGTGCGATGAGCCTACCGGTGCTTTGGATTTTACAACCTCCAGGGAAATCTTAAAGCTTCTTCAGAAGCTGAATAAGGATTTTAGAACTACCATTCTTATGATAACCCATAATACAGCGATCAGTGCTATGGCAAATCGGGTATACAGGGTGAGAAGCGGTGAAATTGTAGAAAACATCATTCATAAAACAATCGTATCTGCAGAAAGGATTGAGTGGTAATGATAATTAACAGAAAAGTTAAGAGAATAATGCTGGAAAGCAAGTCACAATACTTTGGTTCCTTGGCTCTCATTATCATAAGCTGTCTGTTTTTTACCATGTTCAATCTGCTCTCTGTCAACATGGCAGACATCACTTCCTCACTGTCATCGGAGGAATTATAGGAACAATCCTTTTCCAAGAAGTGCATTTCTGCTGCTTGGTATAGCTGTTGCTACGATGCTGCTGCTCTATGGTTTTGCTGCAAAAAGCTCCTTGGATTATATAATGCAGGAAGGTTTTAAAGAAGCCTTTCATCATAAATATTATTATGTATTCAATTCATTGCAGCAGGGCAAACCTGCCAAGGGAGAAGCATTTTCAGAAGGACTCTTTTCTTCCGAAAGAAACGGCAAGCTGAATCTGACGGTGTATGGCATCAGCAAAGCTTCACAGTTTATTACCTTTCAGGATAAAGCAGGCAGCCAATTAGGTACGGAGCAAATAATAATGACAAAATCCCTTGCAGATAAACTGAACGTGAAACCCGGCGAGACAATAGCTGTAATCAACAAAACCGATAACAAGAGATACGAAATAACAATTGACAGTATTGCGCAATCCTATGTTGGCAATAATATATATATGCCTTTGTCCCAATTCAACAGCATGTTCCATTATCCGAAAGGAAGCTATTGCGGCTTATGGAGCATGGATCAATTGAATATCCCCGAAGACCAGCTGTTAGCTACATTATCCGTTGATGATATGAAGAATGCGCTTAATTCTATGACGCAGCCGATTCAGACTGCGGTAGGTACGATGGCCTTTTTATCCTTTATCATCGGATTAATTGTAATATACGTGGTAACCTCCATGATTGTGGAAGAGAACAAGGAGAATATCTCCCTGATGAAAATCCTTGGATATCGGAAAAAAGAAGTGTATTCCATGATATTGAACAGCTCCGCCTTCCTGGTTATCCTTGGGTATGCTATTGGTATACCGCTGCTTTTTGCATCCCTGGGCTCCATGCTCCAATCACTGACGAAGGATATGAGCATCTCCCTGCCGCTTCGAATAGACTATAGTTATCTGCTGGCCGGACTTGTCATTATTTACCTTACCTATGAATTGTCTAAAGCATTGAGTAAGAAGAAGGTAAGTAAGATATCCATGAATGAAATTTTAAAAATCAAGAGTGGAGTAAACGTAGTTAAATTTGTAAACCTTATCAAGAAAAACTTATAATAAAACATTTATGGAAGAAGTCAACTCGTCTCATGGGTTGAAAAAACAGTTGATTTTAGGGAAAGGCGGTAATATAATGACGATAATTGCTGCTTTTTTAACAATAAAATTTTACTGTATATTCACTTTAATACGAAGGAGACTTTTAGATGAAATACTTAAAAATTTTGCTGCTTTGTATACCCTTATCTTTTGCCGGATATTTTCTTCACTGGAATGCGACAATCATGTTCTTTTTGACCTGTGCATCCATCGTTCCCCTGGCAGGATATCTGGGTGAGGCTACGGAGGAAATAGCAACCTATACCGGACCTAAGCTTGGCGGATTTTTAAATGCTACCTTCGGTAATGCCACAGAGTTAATTATCAGCTTTTTTGCAATTAAGGAAGGACTGTTTGATGTTGTAAAAGCGTCCCTTGCAGGCTCGGTTCTTGGTAACATCCTTCTGGTACTCGGCTGCAGTATTTTATTTGGGGGATTAAAGCATAAAGAATTAAAGTATGATTCCCAGCAGGGTACCTTTACCGCGACCATGTTATTGTTTGCCGTAATCGGATTATCACTTCCTGCAATCTTTACCTGGAATACACCGGAAAACCTTATTACCTCTAAGTATCAATGTTTCAGTACAATCACCAGCGTAATCTTATTATCGATTTATGTCATTGGTATGATTTACTCCTTTCGTACCCAGGCCGACCTTTATGGTGTGGAGCATGCTGAGGATGTAGATGCCAAATGGAGTCTTCCTTTTAGTATCACTGTACTCGCAGTAGCAACTGTGCTTATTGCCGTAGAATCAGAACTGCTGGTTAAGAGCATTGAACCTATGACAAAAGCAGCAGGCATCTCAGAGATGTTTGTAGGTATCATTTTAATTCCGATTGTTGGTAATGCTGCCGAACATACGACAGCGATTATTATGGCGTTGAAGAACAAGATGGATATCTCTATTGAGATTGCAGTCGGCTCAAGCCTGCAGGTAGCGTTGTTCGTTGTTCCTGCATCCGTACTGATCAGTCTTATGTTTTCTCCGATGAGCATCGTATTTAAGCCGATTGAATTATTCCTGTTCGGAGCAAGCGTATTGATCGCAAACCAGGTTGTAAAGGCAGGCAAGACTAACTGGATGGAAGGTCTGAAATTGATTTCCATCTATGTCATTGCAGCGATAGGCTTCTTTATTATAGGTTAATATAATCTTTTACTATTGCTTAAAAAAGAATCACATATGGACTATAACAGCCCGATAGGTCAGTGCTCCTGCTTATCGGGCTGTTTTTGATTATTCAGGTATATTTTTCAAATAATTCACCTGGAAATTACATGAAATTAACATTAAAAATTTTGAATTGCTTTATAATTAAAATAGAACTAACTATATTACAAATGAAGAATAGCGGAGGTCATAATGATAAGTGCAATCATTGATTTGGGTTCGAATACGATAAGGCTTTGTGTATATGAGCATAATGAGAACGAGGTAAAAACGATCTTTGAGAAGAAAGAAATGGCAGGCTTAGTTAACTATGTTGAAAATGAAAAGCTCAGCAAACAGGGAATTGATAAAGCCTGTGAGATATTAAGCAAGTTTATCCAATTATTAAATAACCTTCATGTCGATGAAACCAATGTACATATCTTTGCCACCGCTTCCTTGAGAAACATTGTAAATACGAAGGAAGTTATCGAAGCAATCAAAAGCAGGACAAGACTTCAGGTAGAACTATTATCAGGAGATGAAGAGGCAACCTTGGATTTCATCGGCACAACGAAATGTCTGGATATGGAGAATGGCGTTATTATCGATGTCGGAGGCGGCAGTACCGAAATAGTTATTTTTGAGAATAATTCGATAAGATATGCAACCAGCATACCGATCGGATCTCTTAATATGTATGTAAGGTTCGTAAAGAAGATCATTCCAAAGAAAGAGGAGCGGGAGATGATCAGACAGACGGTATTGAATCATTTAACAGCACTTGATGTCGAGTACGGCATATATCCGACCATCTGCGGAATCGGCGGAACGATCAGAGGAATTTCCAAATTGAATAATAGTATATATAATCTTCCCGTCGATAATACAGACATTGATACAAGCCATGTTAAGGAAATATTGGCATCGATTAAAAACAGCCACCGGGATACCCTGTCGCCCATTTTAAGAAATGTTCCGGATAGAATCCATACAATTGTACCCGGTATGATTATTATCGATACAATAGCGGACTTTTTCCAGTCAGAAAATATTATATTAAGTAAATACGGTATTCGGGAAGGCTACCTATACGAAAGAATAATTAAAGGAGAATAGAATAAATGCATTCAAATGATATGTTAGAAAATACCTTTATGCAAAACCGTGAATTATCATGGCTGACATTTAATGAACGTATTTTGGAAGAGGCGCAGGATCCGGGAGTACCTCTCTTTGAACGCTTAAAGTTTGTATCTATTTTCACCAGCAATCTGGATGAGTTCTTTATGATCAGAGTAGGCAGCTTAACCGATTTGGCCCTTATGGAAAATGGGAGTATTGATAACAAGACAGGCATGAGTCCCAGAGAACAGCTCGAGAAAATATATAAAAGAACGGCCTCGCTTTATAAAAGGAGGGATGAGGTCTATAACGAAGTAGAGAATTATCTGAGGGAACAGTCAATATGCAATCTGGAGATTAAAGAATTAAAAAAATCGGAAAAGAAGTTTATTGAAAAGTATTATAAGGAACATATTCTGCCAATTCTTTCACCTCAGGTAATTAATTCTAGACATCCGTTTCCGCATCTGGTTAACAAGGAAATATATATTGTCTGTGTATTTTCGGGTGAGGATACCAAATTCGGTCTGATTCCCGTCTCCCAATCCCTGCCGGAAGTTGTACTGCTTCCAGGTGAGCAAATAAGATATGTTATGACGGAAAAAATAATCCTGTATTATCTGAAGGACATCTTCGGCATGTATAAGATAGTTAATTCAGCAATTATTTCAGTTACAAGAAATGCGGATATCAGTGCAGATGATGAAGGCTTCGAAGTAGATGATAATTTCAGGGAGCGTATGAAAAAAGTCCTCAAGAAGCGTTCCAGGCTTTCACCAGTCAGACTGGAAGTTCAGGGTCGAATGAATAAAGTCTTAACCAATTTCCTGCTGGAAAAATTAAAAATAAGTAAAGAACAGGTCTTTACCTGTAAAGCACCTTTGGTCATGAATTATCCTTTTCAACTGATTTATAGACTTTGCCAGCAACAGAAGAATGAACTTAGTTATCCTGCGTTAGAAGCAGTATATCCGAACAGCCTCAATCGAAATGAAAGCATTTCCAGTCAGTGTAAGAAAAAGGACATTCTGCTGTTCTATCCATACCATCAGATAGAGCCCTTCCTGCACCTTTTGAAGGAGAGCTCGGCAGACCCTAATGTAATCTCTATTAAGATTACGATTTATAGATTAGCCAGTAACTCAAGAATCATAGAATATCTGTGCATGGCAGCCGAGAATAATAAAGAAGTGACCGTTCTCATGGAATTAAAGGCAAGATTTGATGAAAGAAATAATATTGAATGGGCTGAACGTCTGGAGGAGGCCGGATGTAATGTGATTTATGGCTTTGAGGGTTTTAAGGTACATTCGAAAATCTGTCTGATTACCCGACGGGATGATAATATGATCAATTATATTACTCAGATAGGTACCGGTAATTATAATGAAAAGACAGCCAAGCTATATACAGATCTTTCCTTGATCACGGCAGACAGGGAGATAGGGCACGATACCATGAGATTTTTTAAGAATATGTCCATTTCCAACTTATATGGTGATTACAATCATCTGCTGGTTGCACCGAATACCTTTAAGAATAAATTATTAGAGCTGATTGACCAGGAGATTGAGAAGGCAAAGAGGAGCGAGGAATGCGGTGTTTTAATCAAATCTAATTCCTTTACGGATAAGGATATTATAAAAAAGTTATCGGAAGCTTCCAATGCCGGTGTTGAAATAAAACTGATTATCAGGGGAATATGCTGCCTGCTGCCGGGAGTGAAGGGAAAGACCGAGAATATAGAAGTAATCAGCATTGTAGGCAGATTTCTGGAGCATTCCAGGATATATCTATTTGGCAGGAAGCAAAATGTTAAAATGTATATTGCTTCAGCAGACATGATGACCAGGAATACCTCAAGAAGGGTAGAAATAGCATGTCCGATCTACGACCAGGATATAAAGGATCAGCTTACAGATCAGTTAAATATCATGCTTAATGATAACGTAAAGGCAAGATTATTAAAGCAGGATGGAACTTATCAGAAGCAGGAGGGGGCTGATAGTATAGCCTTGGACAGCCAGATGTTTTTTATAGATAAGTTCATGGGAGACAGTAGGTTATTAGGTTAATTAGAATTATGATCAGCAGCAGGCGCATCATTTCAAACTCGATGCGCCTGAAATGAAATAATTATGCAGAAATGTCATATAATTAGTATAAACCATGTTTTGAGGCATATATGATAATTCATGTGGTTCAAAGAGGCGAAACAACAAAATCAATCGCGGAATGCTACGGAATATCGGAAGAAAGATTGATTTTAGAAAATAATATAACGAATCCGAATAGACTTGCGATAGGAGAAGCCCTGGTGGTTCTTTATCCGGAGATAACCTATACGGTCCAGGACGGAGACACGTTATTCGGAATAGCGGACAAGAATGGGGTTCCGGTATTGCAGCTCCTAAGAAATAATCCGTATTTGTCGGACAGAGAGTATATTTTTCCCGGTGAGAAGCTAGTCGTTAAGTATGTGGATGAGAAAATCATGACCTTAGCAACGAACGGCTATGCATATCCGTTTATTGATAGGAAGACATTGAAGAAAACCTTACCCTTTTTAACCTATCTGACTGTCTTCAGTTATAAAGTTACGGCTAACGGCGAAATCCTGGATGTTAATGACAGAGATATCATAAAAATGGCTAAGGTATATGGTGTCGCTCCGATTATGATGCTTACAGCACAGGGAGAAAATCAGTCTGAAGAAATTAACGTAACTCATGCAGTATTGCATAGCAAGCATTTGCAGGATATGTTTCTTTCCCAGCTGCTTACCATATTAAAAGATAAGGGATATTACGGGGTGAATATTAACACACCCTATGTCATCCCCGAAGATCGCAATCATTATGAAGAATTCATGAAGAGATTTACAAGCCGTATGATTTCAGAAGGGTTTATGGTACTGAATACATTAAGCTTAAGTGCTTTTGAGATATTGACGGGGACAATGTATAATGGTTTGGAATATGAAGTGCTGGGTAAAACCGCAGATGCTACCATGTTAATATCCTATGAGTGGGGCTATACGATGGGAGTTCCATCCGGAATTGCATATTATCAGACCTTAGAGAAGCTATTGAACAATATGACGGAGCTGATCCCTCCGGAGAAGTTATTTATTGGGGAATCTTCCATTGGTTATATATGGAGGCTCCCCTATGAGGCAGGAGTGACCAAGGGCTTATCAATTGCTTATAACACTGCTATCGATGTAGCTTATGAATATGGTGCCGAGATCAAATACGATGATACGACCAAATCAGCCTATTATCAGTATATTTCGGCTGATGAGTATATGGTACGTTTCCGTGATGCCAGGAGCATTGCTGAATTTACAAAATTGGTACCTTCTTTCGGATTGAAGGGAGTAGGAAGCTGGAATATTATGAAATTCTTCCCACAGATGTGGTTGGTATTAAATTCACAATATAATTTTGAGAAAGTGACATAAAGGGCATTGTATGATTTGCGAGTCAAAAGTCTGATTAGGCTAAAGAAATGAATATGTATGCATATACATTCATCGTTAAGATATCACGAAGACTTTTGACATCCGAATCATTGTATTGTTTTACTTATATTTAACACAATCATGATTTTGGATTTCACAATCCTGCGGTAAAATATTATCAAGATAGTTAATCACCTCTAAGGTTGGTTTTAGAAAGGAGATAATACGGATGGATGATGTTCTGTTTCGTAATATTTTAGATTTTTTTGAGGATTTGGATGAGATTGAAGATATCACAGATCATGCAGGCGGATATGATGACTTTGATGATTATGAGGATTTCCTTAATTCTGATGAAGTTTTCTTATATTATGAATAATACACGCAGTTAGTGAATGAGGGGGTGAACATATGGATTTTATGATCAGTTTGGATACCTTTGATAAAATTAAGAAATTTATCAACATTTCTTCTCTGTTGCATTATGAGTTGGATTTAATCTCAGGGAAGTATGTAGTGGACGGTAAATCAATTATGGGTATTTTAAGTCTGGATTTATCAAATCCGCTTAAGGTTAATGTAGTAGATTCTAATACATATCCAAAAGAGCTTGAGGAGTTTATGATTTAATTCAGAGCAGAAAATACGGAAAAGAAAAATCAAAAAGGTACTTCGAGGAGTGATACAAAAATTAATTTGTATCATTTTTTATTTTATAAAAATATGGGCTATTTTTATTAAAATTCCTGATCATGTATTGACAATGAAAATGGGACTGGTACACTTTAGTATGGAACCAGCTTTATACCAGGCTGTTTTCTGAATCTATGTGAAATCGGCTACACACAACCATTGCCTCGCTGCAGAAGCATAGAAGGAATGGTAAGGAGGGATAAGTTAATGAAAGAGCTTAAAGACAGTACTATGGAATTAACAAACCAAGAGTTAAAAAGTAATCCGATACTGAAAGGATTATATGCGGATCCGGATATTGCCCAGTTTGGGGAAACCTATTATATTTATCCAACGACAGATGGATATTCCGGGTGGTCCGGTACACAGTTTCATGTATTTTCTTCGAAGGACACAGTAAATTGGAAAGATGAAGGCATGATTCTTGATGTTGCATCAGAGGATGTTCCCTGGGCAGTTGGAAGTGCCTGGGCTCCGGCAATAGCAAAGAAGAACGGCAAATACTATTACTATTTCTGTGCCAAAAGACCGGATCAGGCCTCCTGTATCGGGGTTGCAGTATCAGCAAATCCTGCCGGCCCATTCATAACCCAGAAGGAACCTCTGATAACTCCTGAGCATCTGAAGCCGGAAAACATATCCATGTGGCAGACGATTGATCCCTCCGTATTCATCGATGAAGATGGTACTCCTTATCTGTTATTTGGAAACGGATCTCCCGCAATTGTTCGTCTGAATGAGGATATGGTTAGTTTTCAGCCGGGAACCATGAATCAGCTGGAAGGTGCATTTGATTTTAGAGAAGCAATCATGGTAATCAAACGAAACGGGATTTATCATTTTACTTGGTCCTGTGATGATACGGGTAGTGAAAATTATCATGTCAATTATGGTATCTCGAAACAGATCAACGGGCCGATTGAATATCAATACGCCATATTGGAGAAGGATCCGGCTCAGGACATTCTGGGAACCGGACACCATTCCATTATGAAGCTGGAAGGAAAAGATGAATATTACATAGCATATCATCGATTTGGAACACCGTTGGAACAATATCCCGAGGAGAAAGGCTGTCACAGGGAGGTTTGTCTTGATCCGTTGGAGTTCTCCTCTGAAGGTCTCATGAAGCCTGTAAAACCTACCAATTAATAGGAGTAATTCGGGTAAGCGATTTCGTTCTATATGTAAAATTCTTTCGATACGATTTGAAAAATAGTGATAAATAAGGCATAAAATAAAGTTAACAGTATCCCAAATATTAGTTGATTTTCGAAAAGTTTCGTGATAGGATAAATTTGCAAGGGTTGTTCCGGTATCGTTACCGGACTGCAAAAGTACTTACCCTTCCATCCATACATATAGGGAAAGGCTGAATTACGCCAACAAATTGAAAGGAGATAGGTATTATGAAAAAAAGATTAGCGTGGGTAATGGTAGTAGCAATGGTTTTAAGTTTTGCATTTGCAGTACCTGTATCAGCAGAAGAGGAATTTACAGTACATGCAAAGGCTCCTGCTGAGTGGACAACACCAGGATTATGGGCTTGGTCAGCACCAGACGGTACGAATGTATTCTCTGCTTGGCCGGGTCAGACCTTAACTCCGGATCCTGATAATGCGGGCTGGTTTTATTATTCCGTTCCGACCTGGACTAACTCTATAATTATTAATGATAACGGTGCTGGATCTCAGACAGTCGATGTGACTGTCGAATCAAAGGAGCTTTGGATTACCGTAACAGAAGCTGGCGACGATGGTAAATATGCTGCAGATGTTGTATATGAAGCTCCGGCAGACTTCGTAGTTGCAGGTGCAAGTGATGCCACTGTTGATGCTGCGGCTACGGATACAGCTGCTGCTGATGCTACTGCTGCTGATGCCGCTGATGCCGCTGATGCCGCTGCTGCAACCGATGTACCTAAGACTGGTGTTGCTTCCTTAGCACTTGTTTATATGGGTCTGGCGGGAATTTCAGGTGCCGGTCTTATTGCAGCTAAGAAGAGAAAAGCTAGCTAATATAATAAAGCTAAGAAAGCTAATATAATAAAGCTAAGAAAGCTAATGTAATAAAGCTAAGAAAGCTAATGTAATAAAGCCAAGAAAAGAAAAGCAAGCTAATAATATAAATATGTAGAACTTCTATTAATATAGATACAAGATAAATCGGCAAGCTAATTCACTTGCCATGAATGAAAGGCCGCTGCATCATAGTCAGACTATGTAGCAGCGGTTCTTTTGCACCATATTAACATAAATCACTGAAAGATTACTATTCTATAATGACGTAATACATCCGTATAAGATTGATTAATGATCTACACGAGCCAGAATTGCCCCGAATTGCCCTGAATAGCCAGTCCAGGGATGCCCCTGGCCAGGCAGAAAAATGAAAAATAGTGGAAAAATAAGTCAATATCTGCCTCTCTTTATTAATTGTATTAATGTTATTTATTAGTTTTACTAAATTGAAAAAAGTCGAGAGACAAGATAATATAAAAATATATTTGTTTGTATATATTATTAAGAATGTTGAGAAGCAGGTAAAATAATGCAGCTTTTGAAAGACAGAATACGTAAAGATGGAAAAATACGCTCCGGTAATGTGCTGAAGGTGGACAGCTTCTTAAATCACCAGATGGATATTAACTTGTTTGGAGAAATCGGCAAGGAGTTCAAAAGAAGATTTGCAGATTGTGAGGTTACCAAAATCCTTACGATTGAAGCTTCCGGGATTGGAATTGCCTGCATCGCTGCCCAGAATTTTCAGGTTCCGGTGGTATTTGCCAAGAAGAACCAGACAAAGAACATAGCAGGAGATGTTTATACAGGAAAAGTAGAGTCCTTCACCCACGGTCGGGAATACGATATCATCGTGGCGAAGGAATTTTTAAATTCAGAAGATAAAATATTAATCATTGATGACTTTCTGGCAAATGGCAGTGCTTTATTGGGATTATCCAAGCTGGTTAAAGATGCGGGAGCAACCCTGGTGGGAGCAGGAATTGTAATTGAAAAAGGCTTCCAGGAAGGCGGAGAGCTGATTCGCAGAAGCGGAGTAAGAGTGGAATCACTAGCAATCATTGATTCCATGAGTGAGGAAGGCGGAGTAGTATTTCGCGACTAAGATTTACAAAGGGCAGACAAGGCGATATGCTTGTTACCTGGTAAATAGATATCCGGGGACACCCCCCGAACCGGGACTGCAATCCCGTCAATTATAAGGAGGAGAAATCATGTTTAAAAAATTATTTTCAATGATCATGGTTGTTGCTATGGTGTTTTCACTTACCGCGTGCAGTGCAAAGGAAACAAGTACGGATAATACAGCAGCAACAGACGTTCCAAGTGCAGCTGTAACACAGGCAGCAGGAACAACTGATTCAACTGATGCAGCAGCAACGACAGGTTTATTTGCACCGATTGCTAAGGATAAGATTAAAGTAGCAGTTATCCATATCGGTGATCCTGCAAGCGGTGCTGGTTATACATATGCCCATGATCAGGGTATTGTAGCTATGCAGAAGGCTCTTGGACTTTCCGATGATCAGATTATCCGTAAGAACAACGTAAGCGATACTGATGCAGTAGCTATCAGAACAGCAATGGAAGAAGCAATTGAGGAAGGCGCTAACATTATCTTTGGTACAAGCTGGGGTTACATGGACACCATGGAACAATTATCAGCTGAATATCCTAAAGTAGTATTCGCACACTGTTCCGGTTATAAGAGCAATGGATCCAACTTCGTTAACTACTTTGGACGTATTTATCAGGCACGTTACCTTGCAGGTATTGCAGCTGGTATGAAGACTCAGTCTGACAAGATCGGTTTCGTAGCAGCTATGGGTATTGACAACTCAGAGGTTACCGGCGGAATCAATGCATTTGCATTAGGTGTTGAATCAGTGAATCCGGATGCAAAGGTATATGTAAAGGTTACAAATACATGGTATGATCCTACTTTAGAACAGCAGGCAGCAGAAGCATTACTGGATGAAGGCTGTGATGTAATCGGTCAGCATGCTGACACAACAGCTCCTCAGAAGGCTGCAGAAGCTAGAGGCGTATGGGGCTGTGGTTACAACTCCGATATGACGAAGGATGCTCCTGGCGCTCACTTAACAGCTCCGATCTGGAACTGGGGTGCATATTACACCTATGCAGTACAGTCCTTAATCGATGGAACCTGGACTGGTGAGAATTACTACGGCGGTATGGCAGAAGGTCTTGTTGACATTTCTCCTCTGTCAGCTAACTGTGCAGATGGAACTCAGGCTGCAATTGATGCTGCAAAGCAGAAGATCCTGGACGGCTTCAAGGTATTCGAAGGAAATATTGTTGATAACCAGGGCAACCAGATATGCAAGGATGGTGAATCCATCTCGGATGCTGATATCACAGGTAAAATGAACTGGTACTACAAGAACGTTGTAGTTGAATAAGATATATTAGACTTTTTCAGAGCGAAGAAAGTATCTTCGCTCTGAAAAAGCTATTGTATCTTTATAAAGGCTGTTTTTCCGGATGGAGATGAAATATGAAAAAAGAAACAATGGCCATCGAACTGAAACAGATAACGAAAACCTTTGGGTCGGTTGTGGCGAATAATAAAATAGACCTGTCCGTGAAACAAGGCGAGATACTCGCCCTGCTTGGTGAAAACGGATCAGGTAAAACAACACTGATGAACATGCTGTCAGGTATATATAAGCCGGATAGCGGTTCTATTTTCATTAATGGGCAAAATGTAACGATCAATTCTCCCGAGGATTCCATAAGACTCGGTGTCGGAATGATACATCAGCATTTTAAGCTGGTGGAGGCTTTGTCCGCAACAGATAACATTATCTTAGGTGCAAAAGAAAAAGGAATCTTTTTAAATAAATCCAGATTCGAGAAGATCCGGGACATCAGCAAGCGTTTCGGACTGGAAGTGGATCCGGAGAAAAAGGTTTACCAAATGTCCGTAAGCGAGAAGCAGACTGTTGAGATCATCAAGGTGCTTTACCGTAAGGCGGATATTTTAATTTTAGACGAGCCGACTGCGGTTCTGACCCCTCAGGAGACAACCCGTCTGTTTGATATTCTCAGACGTATGAAGGCCGAAGGCTGTGCTGTCATCATTATCACCCATAAGCTGAATGAGGTACTGGAAATCAGTAACCGCGTTACTATTTTGCGTAAAGGGGAAAGTGTAGCAACAGTGAATACGGCAGATACAAGTGCGCAGGAGCTGACCGAGCTGATGGTAGGACGTCCGGTAGAGCTGTCCATTGACCATCCGGAAACCTTCTTTGATGAAAATCTCCTGGAAGTGCATCATCTTACCGTATCCGATGAGGAAGGCTTTGAGACCATCAAGGATATCAGCTTTGATCTTAATCGTGGTGAAATTCTTGGAGTTGCAGGTATTGCCGGCAGCGGACAGAAGGAGCTTTGCGAAGCAATCGCAGGTCTTCTTCCTGTGAAAAAGGGAGCAATCCTGTATCATAATGAGAATCTGGTCGGTAAGTCACCGGATGAAATTATTAAAATGGGCATCAGTATGAGCTTTATCCCGGAGGATCGTCTCGGTATGGGGCTTGCTGCTTCCATGGGTATGGTGGACAACATGCTCCTCAAGAAATACAATGAAGGCAAAGGACCTTTTCTCAGTAAAAAGGCAGCAAGAGAACTGGCAAAGCGCCTGGTGGATCAGCTTGACATCGTAACGCCAAGTATTGATACACCGGTACGCAGGTTATCCGGCGGCAATGTACAGAAGGTGCTTCTGGGACGAGAGATTGAATCCCAGCCGAATGTGCTGATAACAGCTTATGCCGTTCGAGGTCTTGATATTAATTCCTCCTACACCATCTATGATTTGTTAAATGAACAGAAGCAGAAGGGAGTCGGCGTACTCTTCATCGGAGAGGATCTTGACGTAATGCTGGAGCTCTGTGACCGGATCATGGTACTGTGCCATGGAAAAATAACAGGAATTGTAGATACGAAAGAAGCGACCAAAGAACAGCTGGGTCTTCTCATGACCGGAGCTACGATGAAGGGAGGAGAAGGAAGTGACAGAACAAAGCATTAAAACCAAAAAAGAGCCCTTTCTTCGTGTGGTAAAAAAGACGGAGATTTCCTTCGCTAGGACTTTAATATTATCCCTGATTGCTGTTGTGGCAGCTATTGTAGCAGGCGGTATCTTTATCCTTGCAATTGGTGAAAATCCCTTCAAGGTATATGGCACCATTGTAAAGGGTGCATGGAGAAGCGAGATCGCAATTAAGGGTACCATTAAGATTGCAATTCCCCTTTTGATTGCATCACTAGGTATTACTCCGGCCTTCCAGATGAAATTCTGGAACATCGGAGCAGAAGGTCAGATTATCATGGGTGGTATCTTTGCTTCCTATTTTGCTCTTTTCTTCAATACCCTTCCCCATGGATTACTGCTGCTTCTTATGTTTATAGCCGGTATTGTCGGCGGTGGTATATGGGGGCTCATCCCGGCTTATTTCAAGACTAAATTCGGTACGAATGAGACCTTATTTACCTTAATGTTAAATTACATTGCTTTATATACTATTAAATATCTGACCGAGGGTCCTTGGCGTGATCCGAGCTCTTCCGGCTTCCCCAAGATTGCAACCTTTGTTCCAAATGCAAGACTTGACCAGATCTTCGGTGTTCATGCGGGCTGGCTGATTGCACTTATTCTGGTAGTCGGAGTATTTGTTTATCTCAAGTTTACCAAACAGGGCTATGAAATCAGCGTTGTTGGTGAAAGTACCAATACAGCGCGTTATGCGGGAATGAACGTGAAGAAGATTGTTATGCGGACCATGTTCCTAAGCGGTGCAATCTGCGGTATCGCAGGTATGACCCAGGTAACCGGTGCTGCTTTCACCTTAGGGGAAGGCGTGGCTGGAGGCGTTGGCTTTACAGCTATCACTGTAGCCTGGCTTTCCAGACTCAACCCGATTGTCATTCTTATCGTAACCGTATTGTTCAGTATGCTGGATAAGGGCTGCAGCGTAATGCAGAGTACCTTTGGCTTATCCTCTTCCGTATCCAGTATTCTACAGGGTATCATACTTTTCTTCATTCTTGGCTTTGATTTCTTTACCCGTTATCAATTTGTATTTAGACAAAGGGTAAAGAGAGCATAATCACAAGTTTGCTTAAGAAGATAGTAAGGTAACTTGCTTTTTACAGTATTTAAGGATGTCTCTTTGCACATCATTGAGACTAAGTTATTATAAGCGTTAAAACAATTTTTCTTTATTCATTTCAACAAAAAGTAAGTCAGTACGCTTTTCAAAAGTGAATTATGAGAAACATAATTCATGTAGTTTTTAAGCTGCCCTGCGGCAGCATGGAGGATTTATGATTATTAACTTTTTATTTGCAGCCATCAAGGCCGGAACCCCGCTTCTGTTTGGTACTACGGGTGAAATTATGACCGAGAAGTCCGGTAACTTAAACCTTGGTGTGGAAGGTATGATGTATATGGGAGCATTTATGGGCTTCTTTGCCGCATATCATACCGGCAATCTTGGTCTGGCACTGATTGCTGCTTTTGCAATCGGAGTTTTTGCAGCATTTATCTATGCGGTTTTGACGGTCAGCTTTTTAGCAAACCAGAACGTAACCGGTCTTACCCTGACGATCTTTGGTACAGGTTTCGCGCAATTTTTCGGTGAATTTATGATTAATGAAGCAGGAGGTTCACCAGTTCTTTCCGACAGTTTTATGAAATCTGTTTCCGAAAGACCCTTGCCGATCCTGGGTGATATTCCGGTTCTGGGAAAGCTGTTGTTTTCTCATAATCCTTTGGTTTACTTATCCATTCTTGTAGCAATCATTTGCACAATTTATCTGGTAAAGACAAGAGCAGGACTCAGCATGCGTGCCGTTGGTGAAAATCCGGCAGCGGCAGATGCAGCCGGTATCAATGTAACCTTAACAAAATACCTCCACATCATGCTTGGTGGTGGTATCTGCGGACTTGGCGGTGCTTATCTGTCACTCATTAACGGCGGTGGCGTATGGAACAACACCGGTGTAGTTAATGGCCAGGGCTGGATTGCGGTCGCACTTGTAATCTTCGCAAGCTGGAATCCGGTGAAAGCGATTTTTGGCTCGTTGGTATTTGGCGCCTTCAGCGTGCTTCAGTTCTATGTACCAAAGAACATCATTGTTATACCGAATGCTTTCTATGTAATGCTGCCGTTCCTGATTACAACACTGGTTCTGATTGTAACCTCAATGCGTAAATCCAAGGAAGGTTCACAACCGGTTGGCTGCGGTGTTAACTACTTTAGGGAAGAAAGATAGAAGAAAGATAGAAAAAGATAGAATAATAAAGATAGAATAATAAAGGTGTAAAGGAGACAATATGATAGGAAATTATGATATAAAAACAAGAGAAGATTTTGCAAACGTAATGCTTTTCATCCTGAATCCATTAAAGCCTTATTACAGCAAGGGCGGTGCTCAGCTGAAAATCGGCTATACAGGTGCTCATTATGAAGATGAAAGTGCATGGATGGAAGGCTTCTCACGTCCGCTTTGGGGTCTGACCGGATTCTGGGCCGGAGGCAGCAGCGATGAAGGAT
The DNA here is from genome assembly GCA_035564175.1 of Mobilitalea sp. Classification (GTDB taxonomy): domain Bacteria; phylum Bacillota; class Clostridia; order Lachnospirales; family Lachnospiraceae; genus Mobilitalea. The sequence goes on along the minus strand of DATMUM010000195.1, from coordinate 9,087 downwards.
TTGAAGAAATATACAAAAAAGGTCTGATTAACGGAACGAATCCGGAATCTCCGGAATATTGGGGCAAGTGTCACGATTACGATCAACGTTTGGTTGAGATGGCAGCCTTGGCTTTCAGCCTTCTCTTTGCGGCAGATAAAGTATGGAAGCCATTATCAGGTAAAGAGAAAGAGAATGTTGCTGCATGGCTGAATGAGATTAACCGTAATAAATGCTGTGACTGTAACTGGCGGTTCTTTCATATCCTGGTGAATATTGCACTCAAAAAATTAGGCATGCCATATGATGAGAATGGATTACAGAGCAGTCTGGATTTTATAGAGTCTTGTTATGTCGGAGATGGATGGTATGTGGATGGAGAGAATGGCCAGGCTGATTACTATATCCCATTTGCCATGGAGTTCTATGGACTCATCTATGCTATTGTAATGAAGGAGGAGGACCCAGAGCGGAGCGAGTTATATCTGAAACGGGCGGAGATTTTCGGTAAAGATTTTGTTTACTGGTTTTCGGAGGACGGAAGTGCCCTGCCATACGGTCGTTCTCTGGCCTACCGTTTTGCACAGGCTGCCTTCTACTCTGCCTGTGTGGTAGCCCATATTGAGCCCCTTCCGCTTTCCGTGATGAAGGGAATTATAGTAAGACATCTGGAATACTGGATGCATCAGCCGATTTTTGATCATGCCGGACTTTTGACGATCGGTTATTGTTATCCCAATCTCCAAATGACAGAAAGCTACAATTCTCCTGGATCACCTTATTGGGCAATGAAGATATTTGCCTGTCTGGCGCTTCCTGAAGATGATCCTTTCTGGAGCTGTGAGGCAGCACCGCTTCCTAAACTGGAGCCACAGAAATACCTGGCGAAAGCCGATATGATCATTCAGAGAAGAATGGACGGTAATGTGGTAGCACTTCCGGGTGGACGTACATTTTCCCATGTGCATACCCACACGGAGGAGAAATATGCGAAGTTCGCTTATTCCACCAAGTATGGCTTCAGTGTTATGCGTTCTCCGCTGAACTTCCAGGAGGCTGCTCCCGACAGCGTGCTAGCCTTTGAAGTACTGGGACATATCTTTATGCGTGGACAGACGCAAAGCTATGCCGTGAAAGAAGATAAAGTGATTTCTGAGTGGTCACCGCTTCCGGGAATTCAGGTACATACAGAGATTGTGCCAACAAAGGAAGGACATCGAAGAGTTCATGTCATAGAAAGTGCGTATGAATGCAAGGCTTATGACGCTGGCTTTGCATTACCTATAACAAAACCGGAAGGTTGTACCGTCCGCCCGCTGTCAGGAAACGGTTTAGTTCGGATGATGAAACCGGATCCGAATACAAATCTTATTAATAGCAAGACTTTGATTCCTACGGTAGAATATCAAATCAATACAGGTATGAATAGAATAGAAACAGAAGTTTTATATGACTAATACTTAACACCAGATGAACATCGTGTACCTGGTGAATTGGAACTTTTATGGTAAATTTATTATAATGTAGTGTCAAATAGCAATTGTGACATATATTGTCACTGATATAAATGGAGTGAATCAATCGTTGATTCACTCCATTTATTAGCTTTCGGATATTTATTTGAATTGCTGTGTAAATCCAAGTATATTATAGTTAAGATGCAAACTTCGCATACTTTTTCGGTGAAATCCCAACAGCCTTGGTGAAGGATTTCAAAAAGTTGCTGTAATCACGAAAGCCGGATAGGTCGCAGGCTTCATTCACGGTATACCCTTGAGTCAGAAGAGATTTTGCAAGGGTAATTCTTTTGGCTGTAATGTATTTATTAATTGTAGTGCCCGTCGCTGATTTGAAAATACGGCATAAATAGGAAGGACTTAGGAAGAAGTGCTCGGATAATTCCTGAATGGTCAGTGCATTCCTGATATTCTGATGGATATAAGTCAGAATGGTGTCTACCTGTTGATGGTACATGGATGCCTCTTTCATGGTTTCCTGTTCAAGATTGATATGGAAAAGTCTGTTTAAGAAGACCATTAGCTCCACAAAAGCAGACTGCTCGATTAAGTCCTCTCCGAATCCATCCGAACTGCAGATTTTATGTATATAATATAAAAACCGCTTCTGTTCCTCCGTATTTAAGGAAAGCTTATTACCACCTGCATTACGTGAGGTAAAACATTGATTTAAATCAGTAGCTTCTGAGGAAACGGATTTCAGATACTCCGGTGAGACGGATATAACGATTCTTTCGTGAATTTCCTGATTAATCTGAGTAAGGTGATGACCCTCATATTGATTAATGAAAAATATATCACCAGGATTAACTTTATAAAAACAATTATCGATAAGAAACTGCTTTCCGCCGGAAATGGAATAGTAGATTTCGTAGCAGTCGTGAATATGCATATCCATAGGCTTTTCATTGCTATATAAATGTGCAATTGCAAAGTATTGCTTCGTGATACAGGAATCCATTGCAGATTTGCATGAGCTGTATTCTTTCATAAAAACAAACCCCCCACTCCGCCGCTTCGCGGCGGCTCAAAACCCGAAAGAAGTTCAAAATGAATTTCCTCTGAAATTCATTTTGGAGTTCTTTCCGTGTGAAGATGCATTTTCTTCGCACTTTCCATTGTTCCTAATCCTTATAAGGATATTGTAATCCAACAGTTCAAAAGATGCAATATTTTAGATGATATATCACGAGATATAGCAAATACAAATTGTTAAAATAGAATCAGTCGCATAGACTAATGATAAAGGAGAGCGAACAACCATGGAAAAACTTTATTTATCATATCCTGAGATTACCCAGGATGAAATAAGGAAAGCGCAGGATTTTAATTGTTATCAGATATTACAGAACCTTTCGGAGTGCACTTATAAATTTCAGAATGCCTACAGTGAAAATGGTTTTTATAAACCGATTGATAACACCGATTGGACCAATGGCTTCTGGACCGGACAGCTTTGGCTGGCATACGAATACTGTGGTGAAGAAGACTTAGCTGAAGCGGCCAAAATACAGATAGACAGTTTTAATGAACGAATCATTCATAAAATAAGTGTTGATCATCACGACATGGGTTTTTTATATTCTCTCTCCTGTGTTGCAGGCTATAAATTAATTGGAAGTTCTACTGGCAGGGAGGCAGCTATTCTGGCGGCTGACCAGTTAATCAGCAGATTTCAGCCAGTCGGTGAATTCATCCAAGCCTGGGGCAGCATGAATGATCCCCAGAGTTACCGTCTGATTATTGATTGTCTGTTAAATCTGCCTTTATTGTACTGGGCATCGGATGAAACCGGAGATGATAAATATAAGATCATTGCCGAAAAACATATACACACAGCGGTTGCTAATGTAATCAGAGAGGATGCTTCAACCTGGCATACCTTCTTCTTTGACCCTGCTACCGGCGCACCGCATCATGGAGCAACCTGTCAGGGATATCGTGATGGATCGGCCTGGACCAGAGGACAAGCCTGGGGAATCTATGGCCTGGCATTAGCGTACAGGTATACGAAGAACCACGAATATATCGATATTTTTAAGAATATCACACAGTATTTCTTATCACATCTGCCGGAGGATCTGATCCCTTACTGGGATCTGGAATTCGGGGAAGGCTCAACAGAACCCAGGGATTCTTCCTCTGCTTCGATTGTGGCCTGTGGTTTACTTGAGATGGCCAAATATCTTGATCAGGAAGATGCGCAGTATTACAGCCAGACAGCGAAGCGGCTGCTGAAATCCCTTTATGATAATTACAGGGTTATTGATCGGAAAGTATCCAATGGCTTAATTCTCCATGGTACCTATTCCAACCGTTCACCCTACAATAGCTGCAACCACTATGGCGTAGATGAATGCCTTTCCTGGGGTGACTATTTTTATATGGAGGCATTAACCAGGCTTCAGAAGGATTGGAATTTGTATTGGTAAAAAGCATGGTCGAAGAATAGGGCGTGACATTTTTAATGAGTAGCAAGGAATTACTCATTTGGTTTAGATTAGCAAAGGCTGGTGATTAAGTGAAGAACAATTGCTGGGAACAGAGCAAAGTAACATTACCCTTAAGAAATCAGATTAGTGAATATGTCAGAAATATAGTTGCTGGAGATATACCATCAATACCCTTTGACGGTTATCAAAGCTTCCGGGACAATGGAAGCCGGAAAGAGTCGGAGCTGGCATATTTTAATGTAAGGAAGCAGCTGACTGCCTTGGGTGTATATTTGCAGTGGGTGAAACCCTCCGATAAGGAAAAGGCGTATTTTAATGAACTGCTGTGGTCAGTGTCAAATGAATTTACCTGGTGCCTTGCAGCTCATCTTCCTTATGATAAAGATGGTTTTGGAGAGGAAGCGGCTCGCGTTATTGATTTATTCGCTGCGGAGACAGCGGCGACCTTGAGTGAACTTATTACGCTTCATAAAGAAATCATAGATTCATATATATCAAACCATATTCGCAGGCAGATTAATCACCGGATCTTTGAACCTTTTCTGAAGAAATCCTGGGGTTGGGAGAATAGCAGAAGTAACTGGTGCGCGGTGTGTGCCGGTTCTATTGGTATGGCTGCCTTGTTGCTTGAAACGGGAGACAGGAAGAAGGAAATCCTGAACCGGGTGGATATCGCTTTGCTTCATTATCTGAACGGCTTTGGCGAAGATGGTGCGACGGAAGAGGGTGTAGGTTACTGGGTCTATGGTTTTGGCTATTACATATATTACTCCGCTCTGAGACAGGAGCTGGATCCGGAATATCTTCTGCCGGAGGATATAAAACGTAAAATAATAAGAATTGCCGAATTCCCTCTGTTTACACAAATTACGGAAGAGAGTTACCTGCCTTTTTCTGACGCAGGCTCTGGTACGGTAATCCCATCCGGATTATTATCCTATCTTCAGCAGGAATATGGGATAAATCCCCCCAGCTGCAGTGAAATTACCTCCTTTGATTTTGACAATTGCTACCGTTATGCCCATATCAGCCGAAATCTCTGGTGGACAGAGGATAAGCTGTTTGGTGCGAAGCAGGAGGACTTCATCAGATATTTCGCTGATAAGCAATGGCTGATACAGAGAAAAGGACCTTTTTATGTGGCTCTGAAGGGTGGAAGTAATGCGGAGGAGCATAACCATAATGATGTGGGAAGCTTTATCCTGGCATTAGATGGAGTTTTGATTCTGACGGATTTGGGTGCCGGGGCTTATACAGCAGATTATTTTGGCAGCAGGCGTTATGAAGATGTCCATACCAGATCCTATTGGCATAATGTCCCGCTCATACAGGGAAAGGAACAGATACCTACCCATAACAGCTGTGTAGTTCGAGAGCTGGATTTGAATGAAGAAACTGCTACGATAACGATGGAATTAAAAGGATTGTATGACATAGAAGAGCTTGAAGCATATAACAGAAGCTTCTCAGTGGATTTGACTCAGGGGCATATTACAATTACTGATGAATTCATAGGAACTAAAGAACTAGAGATAGAGGAAGGCTTGATCAGTACGATCAGGCCGGTGATATCCGATGGTGGTTCCGTTATGTGGTGTGGAAGCACGGGACATGTCACACTTCGCTATGATACCTCCCGGTATATCGCGTTGATAGAGGAAGCGGAGGTTAACAACCACCTTGGCGTCAGAGAGAAAATATACCGCCTAGGCCTACGCACGTTATTAGGTGAGAGAAATCCAAGGATTGATTTATTGTTCTCTGTGCTTTTCACAAAGTGAATTATAAGAATCATAACTCATTACAATATAGAGTTAATGAGTGTTATTCATAATAATGAATATTCAAGCTGCCTAACGGCAAAATGGAGGTAACTATGGCAACTTTATGCTTAAAGATTTTAGATGTTAATAATAATATAGTCTGCTTAAGCAGTGGCGAAAATGAGGTAAATCTGGCATGCAGCAGGGAGTATACGGAAGGAGACCGTATTGTTCTGGAGTCATCGGATAAGAATGTCCATCTATGGCTTCAACTAGATGATGCATTAGGAAAATCCCTGGTTTATGTTACGGATTTTCTAAGTTATAAGATACCCTTCGGAGAAAAAAGAGCAAATCTGTCTCCGAAAGTATTCCATGGAGGTATTCATCTGTTAAGTGTCAAAATGGTTAAGGATTATGAAATAAAAGCTTATAGGAACCTGGCAGTGAATGTGAATGACCAGCATGGGGAACCAGGCTGTTATCCTCATGCCTCTGCCAATGTGGAAACCCGTGGAGAGGCTGTATTTGCAGCAAAGAACGCCATTGATGGAGTGACATTAAATCTCAGCCATGGATCCTGGCCATATCAATCCTGGGGCATCAATCAGCAGAACGATGCAGCAATTAAGATTGATTTTGGCAGGCAAGTAGCAGTTGACCGAATTATTCTTTATACCCGAGCGGACTTTCCCCATGATAATTGGTGGAAGAAAGCAACCTTTACCTTCTCAGACGGAAGCGATATGGAAGTGGAGATGAACAAAAGCAGTCTTCCGCATGAGTTTACCTTTGAGCGCAAGGAAATCAGGTGGGTGGAAATGAGCCATTTAATCAAATCTCCAGAAGAATCTCCTTTCCCCGCATTAACTCAGATTGAGGTATATGGGACGGAGATTTAATTGTTAAAAAGTCACTAGATTGCAAATTCTATAATAAATCCCCATTGTTTTTAATATGAATTCTTATACAATAAGAAATGATTTGGTAATGTAATAGAAGGAGGATGCTAATGAAGCAGGCATATTTATTTGTACATTTTAAAGAAAAACATACTCCGGACGGCGAACAGGTCTATTTCGCCTTAAGCCGTGACGGCTTTCATTGGGATAAATGTAATGATGGTAACCCTGTTCTGGAAAGCACAATGGGGGATGAAGGTGTCCGTGATTTCACCATCACCCGTACAAAGGAAGGCAAATTCTACATAATAGCCACCGATCTCGGTCTGGCAAAGCATTTTAACGGAAAATATAAGGGTACCTGGGACGAGATTGGAACGAATGGAAGCAAAGATCTGGTGTTATGGGAATCCGAAGATTTGATGCATTGGTCAGAGCAGAGAATGATCCATCTTGGGGATGAGAGCTTTGGATGTCTCTGGGCACCGGATATCATTTATGATAACAAATCGCAGGATTATGTAATTCACTGGTCCTCCTCCCACAGGGACAATAATTACGGCCCTAAGAAGATCTACTACAGCAGGACGAAGGATTTTGAGCACTTCACCAAGGCAGAAATATTATATGAAAAAGAAGACAGCGGTATCATCGATTCCGCGATGTATGAAAAAGATGGGATATATTATCTGTTTATCAAGAGTGAAGCAAATCCGGCTATGATTATTCTTCTTAAGTCCGATACTGTTACCGGTCCATTTACAAGGATATATGACTTTGACGAGGAAATGACCAAGCTTGCTCAGGGCATGTATGAAGCTCCAACAGCATTTCAGGCGGAGGATGGGCGCTGGTGCCTGTTTCTGGATTTTTACGGAACCACCAAGGATAAGCAGGGATATGTACCCTTCGTATCCCAGGATATATCGACAGGTAAGTTTGCCCGTTCTGATGAAGCTTTTTCCTTCCCCTATGGCTTCAAGCATGGGACGATTCTGACGATAACCCCGGAGGAATATGAGAGACTAAAAAATTTCTATGATTAATGTAAAGATTTGGGAGTCAAAAGCCTGATTAGGCTATAGAGATGAATATGTATGCATATACATTCATCTGGACCTGCCTTACCATCTAATGATTACCTGAAAAGAAAGTAATCATTAGATGCCGGTCTGCGCCATCTGAATACTTGATTAATGAAAGTGGCATTATGGCTTTCATTAATATATATGCACACATATTCATCGTTAAGATATCGCGAAGACTTTTGACTCCCGAATCAATTATTCTTATTTCATAAGAATTAGGAGGCATATATGATCAAACTAGAAAAGTACTGGCAAGACCCAGCGAAATTACATATTAACTGTGAAAAGCCGCATGCATATTACATACCTTATGATTGTGAAAAGAAGGCAGAAAAAGGGGTCAGGGGAGCTTCGAATTTCTTTCAGAGTCTTTCCGGCACCTGGAAATTCAGATACTATTCCTCAGTAAATGATGTGGAGGAGAATTTCTTTGATGCTGATTATGACGCTGCAGGATGGGATGACCTGGTTGTACCGTCGAACTGGCAGATGCATGGCTATGATAAGCCAAACTATACCAATGTGAATTACCCCTTCCCCTATGATCCCCCTTATGTTCCTGATGACAATCCTGCTGGTCTCTATGTAAAGGATTTCAATTACAAAGTAGAATCCAGCAAGAAAATCAAGCTTGTTTTTGAAGGCGTTGATTCCTGCTTCTATGTCTGGATTAACGGAAAGCAGGTAGGATACAGCCAGGTCAGCCATATGACCTCGGAATTTGATGCTACGAAGTATTTACAGTCAGGAGCAAACCGCATAGCAGTCGTGGTTCTGAAATGGTGTGACGGAAGCTATCTGGAGGATCAGGATAAATGGAGACTTTCCGGCATTTTCCGGGATGTTTATCTGCTATCCAGAGACAATGATCATATCGTTGACATTTTTGTAAAAGCAGAATTAAGCGACAGCTTCGATGCGGGTGAAATAAGCTGTGAAATTGAGACATCATCAGATGCAGCACTTACCATCACAGCAGTATTAAACGATGCCCAGGGTAAATTGCTTCAAGAGCAGAAAGCTGAAGTCAAAGGGGAGGGTACAATCCGCTTTAAGGTAGAAAATCCGGCTATGTGGTCAGCAGAACACCCTGAATTATATAGCCTGCTTTTATTCAGTGGAAATGAAGTGCTTCCTGTTAAAACAGGCTTCAGAAAAATTACAGTCAGTAATTCGGCAATTCATATCAATGGTAAAGCTGTCAAATTCAAAGGCGTAAACCGTCATGACTCCCATCCGGAACTGGGTCAGGCTATTCCACTTGAACATATGAAAGCAGATTTACTATTGATGAAACGTCATAATGTCAATGCAATCCGTTGTTCCCACTACCCGAACGATCCAAGGTTTCTCGAACTATGCGATGAGCTGGGCTTTTATGTGAT
>DATMUM010000194.1:0-29157 GCA_035564175.1 Mobilitalea sp. | reverse complement strand
GTATATTAGATTTCTTATCCATGTTACCAAGATTAATGCTGATAATAGTGCTTGTTTCAATTATACCAAAATATAATGTAATAACTTTTATTATGGTAATGACTGTTTTTGGATGGTTTGGTGACACAAGGCTGGTACGAGCGAAGACTCTGCAGCAAAGCAATCTGGATTATGTCCAGGCATCTAAAACCTTAGGTACTAATAATTTTGTAATTATGTTTCGAGAAGTATTTCCGAATATATCCTCGCTTATTATTGTTAATCTTACGTTGAATCTAGCAGCAAATATGGGCCTGGAAACGGGTCTTACTTTCTTGGGATTTGGTTTACCTTTTAATACACCAAGTCTTGGAACGCTAATCAGTTATGCTTCTGTTCCGGAGAATATGCAGAGAAGACCTTGGCAATGGCTACCGGCATCCTTGCTCATTGTAGTAATGATGTTATGTATAAATTTTGTTGGTCAAGCCGTGAAGCGTGCGGCTGACGCAAAACAAAGGGTGGTATAAATTTAAAAAGAAGGAGAAAAGGGAAATTATGAAAAAGTCAAAAAAACTTTTAGCGCTTTTATTAATTGTTGCAATGACATTCACAGCGCTGAGCGGATGCTCTAAGAGCAAAGACACAAACGAAGATGCAACACCGACAACATCTGCTAACCAAGGAACGAATACCGATTCTAACGCAGATACTGAAACTGGGAAACCTACGACGACACCTGCCTCTGAAGCTAGCGATGTAGCGGCACAATTTCCAACCGTATCAGTAAATGATAATCCTAGTATCACAGGAGGAACCTTGAAGGTTGCTTTAGTTGCCGATTCTGCATTTGCAGGTGTATTGAATCCTTGTTTTTATGAGGATAACTATGATGCGCAAATTCTGGGATGGTTTACTGAGCCTATTATCAGTTATGATGAGAACTTTGTTGCTGACCAGGATGGAGCTGCTACATATGAATATGATGCTGATGCAAAGACTGTTACACTTCATATGAGAGAAGGAGTAAAATGGCATGACGGAGAGCCGGTGACATTAGATGACCTTGTTTTTGCTTATGAAGTAATCTGTAATAAAGACTATGAGGGCTTCCGTTATGACGAATCCTTCATGAATGTTGTTGGTGTAGAAGAATATCATGCGGGTACAGCAGATACCATCTCAGGTTTAGCTCTTTCTGAAGATAAGATGACTTTAACTATTACATTCAAGGACTTTTACCCATCCATTTTAGTAGGTGGATTCTGGACTAATCCTATTCCAAGACACTATTATGGAGACATTGCTGTGAAGGATATGGCAGCTCATGAGAAAACGCGTAAGACTCCAATTGGATATGGTCCTTTCAAAATCAAAAACATTGTACCTGGTGAATCAGTAGAATTCGAGCGTTTTGATGATTATTGGCTGGGAACTCCAAAATTAGATGGAGTAATTGTAACCGTGGTAAATCCTGAATTAGTTCCTACGGCGATGAAGGAAGGTCAATATGATATTGCTGAGTTTAGCGTACAGCAGTATCCAGATTATAAGAATCCGACAAATTATCAATATCTTGGCCAAGTTCAGACTGTATTCAGCTATACCGGTTTTAAACTTGGTAAATATGATGTAGATAAGAGTGAAAACATCGTTGATCCTAATTCCAAGATGTATAATGTAAAACTTCGTCAGGCAATTGGCTATGCGGTTGATAATGCCACTCTCGGAGAAACTTTTTATAATGGACTTCGTTTCCTGGCAACTACCGTTATCACGCCAAGACACGCTGCCTACCAGAACAAAGAACTGGCTGGTTATGTATATGATCCCGAGAAAGCAAAACAGCTTCTTGATGAAGCAGGATATAAGGATGTCAATGGTGATAATTACCGTGAAGATCCGAATGGTCAGCCGTTCACTATTACTTGGGCAGTTATGGAAGGTGAGAATATGGACACCTATGCTCAGTTTAAGATTCAATGCTTTGCAGATGTTGGTTTGAAGGTTGAATTATTCAATGGACGCCTTACAGAGTTCAATGCTTTCTATGAAGCTGTTGAAGCAGATGATCCTGCGATCGATATGTACGATGCTGCATGGCAGACAGGTTATGATCCAAATCCGGCTTCTTTATGGGGACATTATTCATCAGCTAACTATACAAGATATACCAGTGATACCTTTGATGCGATTACTGATGCAATCTCTTCTGATCAGGCATGGGATAGTACTTTCTTGGCAAATAAGTATCATGAATGGCAACAGGCTTTCTTTGATGAAGTCCCAGCTATTCCAACTCTTTGGAGAATAGAACTTACAGCAGTTAACAATCGTGTTAAGAATTATGAATTAACTCCTTCTGATATCAAACAAACAGCTCACTTAATTGAATTAACTGCAGAAGAGACAATAAAATAAGAATTGAATCATTAGTATAATTTTATAGTAGAGCCCAGCATGGTACATTATTAAAGTAATTTAATATATGCCTATGCTGGGCTCACAATAATGATTGGAACAGAAGACTAATAATCAAACTCTGCTTCAATACCCCTAATCAAAAATGCATTCTGAATTACCTGCAACTGCGTTCTTGATTACTTCATACGAGTTGATTCCCTGCTTTTTTGCAGTTCCGACATATGACATGATTTCTGACACAACTGAAATTCTGACACAACTGAAATTCTATCAGCCGAATTCCTGCCACCATAAATGCAGCATTTTCTTTTTCCTGCATTTATGCTATAGTAAAATTAAATCAATCGATACATAAGTAAAATAATATGTTCTGCCCCCAGATGTCCCAGACGGGTTACTGTATGAAGCAGGGCAGGATACGGGAGGATGTTATGGAGAATTTTAAGATTCGCATGGCAACCAGGGAAGATGCCCCTGCGATTTTAGCCATATATGAGCCATATATATTGAATACGGCAATTACTTTTGAATATGAAAGAGTCCCATTGGAGGCTTTTGGGAAAAGAATGGAGACTGTACAAAAGCAGTTTCCCTGGCTGGTCTGTGAAATGAATGGCAGGGTGGTTGGATATGCCTACTGCTCCCGGTTTAAGGAGCGAGCAGCATTTGACTGGGATTGTGAATGCTCTGTATATATAGAAGAAAAGGCTCATCGCATGGGGATCGCAACGGCGCTTTATAATAAACTGTTTGAGCTTGTGAAGGAACAGGGGTATTATACGATTTATGCATTAATCACCTATTCCCATCATAGCAGTATAGCATTACATAGGAAATTTGGCTTTACTGATGTCGGCGTATATGAGAAAACGGGCTATAAAATGGGTCAATGGTGGGATCTGTTAGTTATGGAAAAGAGAATACGCAGCTTTGATGAGATTCCTGTAAAACCGAAGACAATCCATGAAATTAATGCATTTTAAGGTATTTATTCTTTGCCGATTCTACTGATAAATAGTAGGATAATACCTATTTATGTAATAAATTATAATAGGATACATGCCTTCTAGTGGAAGGAAATTATACGGAATAAAGTCGTATTGTATAAAATGCTAGAGAAAAATTAATCACGCTGTATAAAAAGAGGAAAATCTGTAAATCAGATTTTCCTCTTTTTTCCATTTAATGGTTGAATTTGTAAAAGTGCTATTATATAATTCATGTGTTGGAAAAAATAGTTAATATCGATAACTCTTTTTAGCAATCCGACAATACTAACTGAAAGAAAAGGAGAGAATTTCTGATTATGGCAAAGGAGGAAATATCAATGCAGGGGTATTTTGATATTCATTGCCATATTCTTCCCGGAATTGATGATGGGCCCAAAACCTTAGAAGAGACTTTAAGGATGCTATATATTGCATATGAAGAGGGAATTCGGGTAATCGTTGCCACACCGCATTATGCATCGGATGGTCAGAGTGATAGCCAGGCAAAGATACAGGCTATGTATAACGAGATTAATGCCGAAATAGAGCAGGCGGGGTTAGAAATCAGCATTATCTTGGGTAACGAACTGCTATATTGTACTGGAATCATAGAGGCATTGGACAGAGGAGATGCACTTACGATTGATGGAACCAGATACATATTAATCGAATTTCATCCGGATTCCTCCTACAAGGAGATTTGGAACGGAATAAATCAATGCATCTTTGGCGGCTATATTCCTATTGTAGCTCATGTTGAGAGATACCAGTGTCTAATAAAAAATCCCGGTCTTGTCGGAGAATTAATTCACTTAGGAGCTTATATACAAATGAATGTATCAAGTATCAAAGGAAAAATATCCGATTCAAGGATGCATTTTTGCAATAAAATCTTAAAAAAGGGATGGGTTCATTTTTTAGGGACAGATGCACATGGTGCTTATGACAGGGTGCCTCAGGTAAAGAGCTATCTGAAAGCTTTAAAAAAGAAATTGGGTGAGGAAAGAATTCAGCAGCTGTTCTGGGAAAATCCAATGACAATGTTGGAGAATAAGCATTTATAAGTTAGGAGAAGGTGAATGGATACAGGTATCAATAACATAATCGAGATAAATCTGAAAGATTTATTTCGGACTTTATTACGAAGGTCTTGGCTTATCCTTCTCGTAGGGATAATGGCTGCAGGTGCTGCACAATATTACAGCATGAATTACATAACACCCATTTATACATCCTCTGCTAAATTATACCTCATAAGCAAAATGGATGGCCAGAGCACAACATTGTCAGACCTTCAGATCGGATCCATTTTAGCACAGGATTATAAGTATCTTGTTAAGAGCAGGTCCGTTGCGAAAGAGGTAATCAAAAGATTAAATCTTAACATGTCAAGCGGACAGCTATCCAGCATGATAACCGTTTATTCCCCCGATAATACACGTATATTAGTCATTACCGTGACTTACTATGACCAGGAAAAGGTAAAAGAGCTTGTAGATACCATAGCGAAAGTATCGTCAGAGCAGATGGTAAGTATTATGGGGATGGATGAAGTAAATCTCATGGAAGAGGGTTATGTCCCCGGCGGACCATCGAGTCCGGATGTGAAAAGAAATACGATGATAGCCGGCTTTAGCGGAATTCTTGCAACAACAGTCCTGGTGACAATGCTTTTCTTGTTCAATGACTCTATTAAAACAGCTGAGGATATCGAAAAACATCTTGGATTGACTACACTCGGATTTATACCGGTTGAAACAGTGGTAAAGAAAAAGAAGAGCAAGTCAAAGCAGAAAAAGATTGAGGCAGCATAAGATGAAGTTCATTTATTATGGGATGCTGCAGAACAGTAATATGGAGGACAGAATGCAACTGATTAATTTAGAGCAAATTAATGAATTAGATTTTAAAAGTAATGAGTCATATAAAACTCTCAGAACGAATATACAATTCTGTGGTAGTAATGTTAAGGTAATCTGCATCACAAGCTGTCTTCCGAATGAAGGTAAATCCAATGTTTCCTTCCATCTGGCAGCATCCTTCGCTGAGAACTGCAAAAAAGTAGTATTTATCGATGCTGATTTAAGACGATCGACCATTATCGGAAGATATAAACCCGATCAGGGGGTATTCGGATTATCGCATTATTTATCGGGGCAGAAGTTTATGGAGGAAGTGCTTTACGAAAGCAACATACCTAACTTAGACATCATATTTGCCGGCCCGGTACCGCCTAATCCGTCGGAACTGCTGGGTAGTAATTACTTTTTAAACCTGTTAAGCATTTTAAGGGAAGAATATGATTTTGTCATCATTGATACACCACCGATCGGAAGTGTCGTGGACAGTATTATTGTATCCAAGAACTGTGATGGAACAATTCTGGTCATAGAGGCCAATGCAATCAGTTACAAATTTGCCCAGAAGATCAAAAGACAACTGGAGCAGGTTAACAGCAAAATCTTAGGTGCTGTTCTGAACAAGGTAAATAAGAAGAACAGCCAATACTGGAACTATGCAAAGAAATATAAGAAGTATGAGAAGAGTTATTATACCTTTGAGGAATAAGTGAATGTAATAACCCAGCATAAATTAAAATACTAAAGCAGAAGCATTAAGCTACATAAGAAAAGAAATATTTGTATTGTTAGTTATGCAGGGGGATTTTCATGAAACATAGTAATAGGAAAAGGGAGATCGTACTACCCGTAATAACCATTCTTATCATGTTGATAATTGTTCTTATGGCGGGTATCACAAGAGTATTTGTAAGAGAAGATAAATCGGATATAACGATCGGTTCTATAACGTCATATCAGGATGCGAAGTTGTACATGTCTGAAATCCAGATACTTACAATGCTCATGAAAACAGAAGAAGATATGATAAACCAAAAAAATCTGAAGAATGATACTTATGATATTTATACTAGCAATTTAAAGAGTTACTTGAGCAAATCACATTTAGATATCAACGCGGCTGATTTTGATCTGTTAAAAGACAAGATTGTCGAACTGACGGATATCATGAATATTGAACAGGAATGTGATTTTACGAAAATGTCCATAGATGGCAGGGCTGTAGCGACAGATATAGCAAAACAGATTTATAAGATATGCGGTTTGAACCTGCTGACCAATATGCAGGGGAACATTGTAAAGATTACCGACCAGTCAGATAATATCATATATTCCGCAAAAGGGGAACAGCCAGGCTATCATCTCCAGATACCGATACTTATTGTTGTCCTTTGCGTCCTGGTTTCTTTACTAGTATTTTTATTGGTAGTCGTAAGAAAGCATAAATTATTTTATAAGGAAGTTAATTTCGATGAATTTAATGAAGAAAGATATGCCTAATAAATACTTACTATTCGTAGATATCTGCAGCATTGTGATATCTTTTCTGCTGGCTGCCTGGATCCTGTACGGCGCTATTACAAAGCACTGGATGAACAGTAATTATGGGATAGCATTTTCCATCGCAATCTTCCTGTACATAGCAATTTATTATCTGTATGACACTTACAGCAAGCTGTTCAAGCGCGGCTTTCTGGAGGAAATGATAGCTGTCATAAAAATTAATACTCTCCTGGCAGTGGCTTTGATTGTTGTGATGTTTATTTTCCAACAGGGCTCAACCTATTCCAGACTCTACTTCTTTCTGTTCTTTATGCTCAATGTTCTTATCACTTATATTTTCCGGCAATATTTCAAGGTACTTCTGCTTGAAGTATATAAGAAGAGTCAGGCTAGCTTTAAGGTGATGATCATAACAACCTCGGATCAGGTCAGCAACGTACTGCACCGATTTAAAAATGAGAACGCCTGGGAGTATCAGATTACATATCTGACGATCATTGATAAAGACATGATTAGCCAGAAGCTGGATGGAATTGAGATAAAAGCAGATTTATCCAATGTATTCGAGGTGGCAAAGCAGGAGGTTCTGGATGGGGTATTCGTCCATATACCGAGTAACTACCAGTTTGAAGTCAACCTGGAGGAGTTTATACTGAAGTTCCAGAATATGGGCATCACAGTGGATCTTAGCATTAATACCTTCGGTCTTCAGATCAATGAAAAGGTGGTACGTCAGATGAGCGGTTATAATGTACTTACCTTTAGCACCCGGATCTTTGATGAAGGACAGATGGTATTAAAGCGTATGATTGATATCATCGGTGGCCTGGTCGGAAGTATCATTACCGTAATCTGTGGATTATTCATTGCTCCTGCGATTTTGATTGAATCGAAGGGTCCCATTTTCTTCTCACAGATCAGGATTGGTAAGAACGGAAGGCGCTTTCGGATATATAAGTTCCGGTCCATGTATATGGATGCAGAGGAAAGGCTTGCTGAACTGATGGCGAATAATGAAATGGATGGATTGATGTTCAAGATGTCAAATGATCCCAGAATTACCAAGGTGGGCAAAATTTTGCGTAAAACCAGCCTGGATGAGTTCCCGCAGTTTTTTAACGTATTAAAGGGAGACATGAGCCTGGTGGGAACGAGGCCTCCGATTGAGAAGGAATTCCTGCTGTATGAAGGAAGACATAAGCGAAGGCTTGCGTTAAAATCCGGAATTACCGGCCTGTGGCAGGTAAGCGGAAGAAGTGATATTAATAATTTTGAGGATGTCGTGAAGATGGATCTGGAGTATATCGATAACTGGTCCATATTCATGGATGTAAAGATATTATTTAAGACAATAGGAGTTGTGCTGTTTCACAAAGGCTCCAGATAAGATAAATTTTGGCTGTTAAAAATCGTCGCTTTGCCGCGTTTTCAATATCCAGATGTGATAAAGATAAATTGTTTACAAGCGAGAAAGAAAAGAGGAAATATCGTGAACGGCTTCTTTCTGGTTTGTATAAATGGCGAAGCATGCCCTTAAGGAGGATCTATGTGGTATGCAGTACAGGTAAGAACCGGAGAGGAAGAGAAGATAAAGCTGTTATGTAACAAGATCATTTCCGGTGAAATTTTAAAAGAATGCTTTATTCCTTATTATGAAAGAATGAAAAAATACCTGGGGGAATGGCATAAATCATCAGAAATATTATTCCCGGGTTACATTTTCATGGTAAGCGACTATATTGATGAGCTCAGGGTATGGGTAAAGAAAATACCGAATCTGACTAAAATATTAGGTGATGGAAAGGACATCATTCCGCTGAACGATAAGGAAATTGAATTCCTGAGGAAGTTCGGCAAAGAGGATCATTCCATCCGGATGTCCCAGGGATATATCGAAAATGAAAAAATTATTATCACCGATGGGCCTATGAAGGACTTCGTCGGTACGATAAAAAAGCTTGACAGACATAAGAGAATAGCTGTGATTGAGATGGAATTCTTTGAAAGAATAACTGAAATCCATATCGGGATGGAGATTATCCGTAAGGCTTAATCCGACAGGCAGCGTAAGATACTAAGGGAAGAAGGTGCTAATGAAGTAATCTTATATTAGAGGTGTAATTATGTATTCGGACAGAAATCATAATACACAGGACAAAACGGCAAAGAAGAATTTGCTTATTTATGCGCATTATTATTATCCGGATGTAGCTTCGACGGGGCAGATATTGAAGGAATTAGCCGAAGGACTGACGGATTCTTTTCATGTTACGGTCATCAGTGTTGTCCCATCCTATACCGGAGTAATTGACCCGCGGTATAAAACACAATCCTATTTTCATGAAAATATAAACGGGGTAGATGTCCTCCGGGTGAAAACCACTGAGTTTTCCAAAGGGAATAAGTTAAGCCGCATAAAGAATATTTTAACGTATTTCTTTCGGGCCATCCGTGCAACCGGGAAAGTGGGCAGGATTGATTATGTCTATACAATCTCCCAGCCGCCGATTCTAGGGGGAATATTGGGGGTAGTCGGCAAATGGTTAAAGCATGCAAAGCTGATTTATAACATTCAGGATTTTAATCCGGAACAGATCATGGCGGTTAATTATTCAAAAAATAAGCTGCTGCTGAAATTCATGAAGGAGCTTGATAAGTTCTGCTGCCAGAGAGCCAATAGGGTCATCGTTGTCGGACGGGACATGGTAGAGACCTTAAAGAGAAGGTTTAACGGTAAAAAGGTTCCTAACTACTGCTTTATCAATAACTGGATTGATGAGAAGGAAATCTATCCGCTGGAGGAAAGTAATGATAGAGTAACAGAATTTAAGCGCAAATACGGACTGGAAGGCAAATTCGTCATCATGTATTCCGGAAATCTAGGACTTTACTATGACCTGGAGAACCTGATGGTGGTAATTGAAAAGTTTAAGGATTTGAAGGATACAGTTTTTGCTTTCGTCGGTGATGGCTCCGTAAGGGAGAGGTTAGTTCAATATAAAGAAACGCATGAAATGGGAAATGTCGTATTTATTCCGTATCAGGACAAAGAAGCTCTGATCTATAGCCTGAATGCCGGAAATGTGCATTGGGTAGTGAATGCAAAGGGGATAAAAGGAGTATCTGTACCAAGTAAGCTTTATGGTGTCATGGCAACCGGGAAACCGGTGATAGGAGTGCTTGAGGAGGGGTCTGAGGCCAGAATTATAATAGAAGAAACGGGATGCGGTTATGTGGTAGAGCCCAGTAATTATGCCGGTATAGAGAATATAATAAGAAAAATATTAGATGATCGAAATTCGAAAGGAATGGATATGGATTATCTTGCTGAAATGGGCAGACAGGGAAGAGAGTACCTGGCTCGTAATCTTACGAAGGATATCTCCATTATCAAATATAAGAATGCTATACTTGGCTCTTAATTTAAATGGATTAATCGAAAATTATTGGAGAAAGAAGTACGGTCATGAAAATAATTCAGATTAATACATTCCCTTATAAAGCTACCGGATCAATCATGATGAATTTACATAGACTTATGCAAAATCAGGGGATAGAATCCTATGCAGTATGGGGAAGGGGAAGAAAACCCGGGAACGAATATGAGATCTCTTTGCACGACTATTTCGGTATGGTGTACCACGGTGTATACAGCAGAATTACCGATAAAACAGGTTTTGCATCAAAAAGAGCAACACAAAAGCTGATTGATAAACTAAAGGAAATCAAACCCGATATCATACATTTACATAATATCCACGGTTATTATATCAACATAGAAATGTTATTTCGTCATATCAGGGAGCAGCAGATAAAGGTAGTCTGGACCCTCCATGACTGCTGGAGCTTTACAGGCCATTGCGCTTACTTCGACATGATCGAATGTGAGAAATGGAAATACGGCTGCCATGACTGCTGGCAGTTAAATACTTATCCAGTATCAAAGGTGATGGATAATTCCGAGTGGAATTACCAGAGGAAAAAGGAGCTGTTTACCGGCCTGGACATTACGATTATTACTCCGTGTAGCTGGCTTTGCGGATTAGTGAAGCAGTCCTACCTGAAGCCTTATCCGGTGAAAGTCATCTACAATGGAATAGACAGAAACGTATTTAGGCCGACAGAAAGTGATTTTCGCGCTAAGCATGGGCTGGAAGGCAAATTCATCGTCCTTGGAGTTGCCAGCGAATGGACCGTAAGAAAAGGACTTCAGGACTTCATCCGGCTAAGCACGCTTCTGAATGATGATTATAAAATTGTGGTAATTGGTTTAACCAAGAAACAAGTCAAGGAAATGCCCGCTTCCATACTTGCCATGGAGCGGACTAGCAACGTGCAGGAGCTGGTAGAAATCTACTCTACAGCGGACATATTTTTTAATCCTACTTATGAAGATAATTTTCCGTCTACGAATTTGGAAGCGATCGCCTGTGGGACCCCTGTCTGTACCTATCAAACAGGAGGCAGTCCGGAAAGCTTAAATCATAATAGCGGAATCGTGTTGCCGGTTGGACAGATTAACATCTTTGCTGCTATGATCCGGGAGAACAGATCCCCGAAATATAATATGAAATTCGATATAGATGAAGCAATGGATGGTTTTGAGAAAGAAGACATGTTAAAAAACTATCTGACAATTTATAGAACGATTGGAGAAGACGCCGATGGAATCAGGGAATGGGCCGGTTAAAATCCTGTTCGTTAATGGAAATGCTATGGATCGCGGGGGGATCGAAGCATTTTTAATGAATTATTACCGGCATATGGATCGAAGCAAAATACAATGTGATTTTATTGTACATGGAGATAAAGAAGGGATTTATAACGATGAAATAGAGAAGCTCGGAGGCCGGATTTATCATGTTCCGATGAAAAGCAAACATCCAATCCTATATCAGAATACTCTTAGAAAAATATTTAGCTCCGGCGGTTACCGTATTATACATTCACATCTGGATGCCATGAACTGCTGGGTCTTAAAAATAGCCAAGGAATGCGGTATCCCGGTCAGAATTGCACACAGTCATAATACAAATCATCTGACCAATAATAAATTGAAACTATTCATTAATGAATATGCCAGAAAGAATATTACCAAATATGCAACTCATTACTATGCCTGCTCCGATGCGGCAGGGCGCTGGCTATACGGTGATTCCTGGGGAGATGAGAAGTCGCTGGTTATTAACAATGCCATAGATTTTTCACTCTATGAATTCAATGATAAGCTGAGAAAACAATACAGACAGCGATACAGAGTGGATAAAGACTTTGTCCTAGGGCATATCGGCAGATTCAGCTATCAGAAAAATCATATGTTTCTGCTTGAGGTATTTGCACGCCTGCATTCGGAACGTAAAGATACGAAGCTAGTATTAATCGGTGAGGGCGAGAACCGGAAGGGGATAGAGGAAAAAATAACGGAACTGGGCATAGCAGGCTCGGTACTCCTGTTAGGATCAAAAAGCAATGCTTATGATTTCTATCAAATGATGGATTTATTCCTGTTACCCTCACGGTTTGAGGGGCTGCCGGTGGTGGCTGTGGAGGCCCAGGTGAATGGCTTAACCTGCTTTATGTCGGAGAATATAACGAAGGAAGTTTGCATGACGGACAGGGTGAAGCTGATTGGAATCGAGCAGATAGAACCATGGGTAGAGGCGATTAAGAATTATATGGATAACTATAGTATCACAGGCAGGAAGCTGAAGCAGATTGACTTGATGAATTCCTATAACATAGAGCTTGCAGCAAAGCGGTTGGAAAGTCTGTATCTTAGTTATATATAAAAGTTGTAAGCAAAGAAGCTGCAGTTTGTGGGAGGAAGAATTCAGAGAAGAATTCAACGAAGTTGAATTCTTTTTCTTTTATTTCCTATTATGAAATAAATGCTCCGCATGGATGCACACTCAGCGCAAAACGTAAATTAAATTTACGTTGGAATTATGTCAGCTAAGCTGACCGCGCTCGGCGCGAGAGTTTACCAAGGCAAACTCATTGTTTAAAAGTCAGAATGGAGATTAATATGGCCAAGGTTAGTATTGTGGTTCCTGTATATAATGCATCAAAGTATATGGAGAATTGTATTGATTGTATCAGGAACCAGACAATCAGGGATATAGAAATTATCCTGGTGGATGACGGATCTACGGATGGAAGCTCTGAGCTATGCGACCGTTATGCCCAGAAAGATAACAGAATTAAAGTGCTGCACCAGAAGAATGCAGGGGTATCGGCAGCAAGAAACGCAGGAATTGCAATCGCCACCGGAGAATATATCGGGTTCAGTGATGCGGATGATTATATGGAGCCGGATATGTATGAAACCTTATATCATACTGCTGTTACCAATGGTTCTGATTTAACGACGGTTGGCATCTGGGTTCATCTGTTATCAGGACGGGTGGTAGAAAAGTACGGAACCGGTCAGATATATACCTTCCGTAATGCAGAAGCGATCAAGTGGCTGCTGATTAACCAGAAGTTCTGTTTTTCCTGCTACTGCCACCTGATTAAGGCGCAGCTATGCAGGAGTGTGAAATTTGATGAGAAGCGCAAGATGCATGAGGATAGGTACTATACCTTTGAAATATTGCAGAGGGCAAAGAAAATCTGCTGCAACGACGTATGCAAATATCATTACATCCTGAGGGAGAACTCGGCAACTGCAGGAACCTTCAGTGATAAGAAGCTGGATGTATTATATATCTCCGAGCACATGCTGAAAACCATTCAGGAGAAGTATCCGGAGGATTTGATCTATGCAAAGATGAATTGCCTTACCAGCTATATTGATGTTTACAAGGGAATCATTAAAGATCCTTATGCCAGAAAGGCTTACAGGGCCAAGAAAAATGAGATGCACCGGAAAATATGTGAATATTCCCTGGCAGCCTGCAAGCCCTATTATTCAAAAATCAGGCTGTATGAGCTATTTGTCCTTCAGAGATTATCAGCCTTCTATGTTTTTTTGATTCATACAATAACCAAGGGAAAAAAAGTGTTATATATGGTGCGGAGCCGTTTGACAGGCTGACTGCGGATAATATCGTAAAAATACATATGACAGGAGGATAACATGTGTTCTGTATCAATCATATTGCCGTTTTATAATGCCATAAAATATCTGGAGCGTTGCATTGATAGCATATTACGTCAGACCTATGCCGATTTTGAGCTGCTGCTGATCAATGACGGTTCCTCGGATGGAGGAGGAACGATCGGTGATTCCTTTTCTTCCCGTGATGCCAGGGTAAAAGTAATTCACCTGGAACGTAATATGGGGGTTTCGAATGCAAGGAATACCGGAATTGCCAGTGCCTGCGGCGAATACATAACCTTTATAGACAGTGATGACTGGGTGGATGACCGATATCTGGAGCTGATGCTTCAGAAAATGGAGGAAACGGATGCGGATCTGATCTGCTGCAGCCATGTTAATAAGAATGAGCAGGGTGTGGATATCTTTTATACCAGCGAGATCGCTGTGGAGATTTCCAACAGGATTGCGATCATTGGTTTATTTCAGAATCGTTATGTACAGCCGGTGGTGTGGGGGAAATTATTTAAGAAAGCTATCATTGTAAAGCATGGCTTAGAGTTTGACCGGGATATCTGTATGTCGGAGGATATTAAGTTTGTTTATGAATATCTGAGTTTCTGTACCACCTGCTATTTAATTGAAACCCCCTTATATTGGTATGTGAATGATAATCCCGAGAGTGCCATGAATTCGAATAAGGTCAACGCAGTATTCAAGGAAAAGTGGCTTTCAGCCTGGACCTCCTATGTACGGATGGGACAGCACACAGAGAAATATTTTCCTGATGATAAGGAAATCAAACGTGTCTTCCTATGCTCGCAGACCAGTGCCGCCAGAATGAAGCTGCATCTGATCCTGGAGTTTTGTTATAGGAATAAATGCATTTATAAGGAATTACTGAGTTTTCTCAGACAACACATACTTTTATTTTTAAAATATGACTACAGTAAATTGCCAAGGAAAATTATGATCGGTATCTGTGCGATATCCCCCAGATTAGAATTTACCTTATGGAAACTTATCAAATAACGGATCGGGGTTGTTCATATGAGAATAGGTATCTTAACATTCCATCGTGCCAGCAATTATGGTGCAGTTCTCCAGGCCTATGCTTTGCAGAGCGCAATAAGGAAGCTTCAGCCTGACTGCGAAATCATTGATTATCGAAATGAAACTATGGAAGCTGCCAACCATGTTTTTTATATCATGAGTAAGAAGGCAGGCCCTAAGCATATCCTCGCTGCTTTATTAAATGCACCCCTTCGTTTTTATCGGAAAATGGAATTTCAGAGCTTTCGAAAGAGACAGCTAATGCTCTCTGAAGTAATTCATCCGGAAAATAAGAGCAGATGTGATGAATTGTTTGATCTGTTGGTTGTCGGCAGTGATCAGGTCTGGAATGATACTATTACAGGATTTGATAAGATGTTTTTCCTGGACATCATCAAGAATAATAAAAAGAAATATTCCTATGCGGCCAGCTTCGGTTTTCATGATATTCCTGCGCTGTTGACAAAAGAATATAAGGATTTGTTAGCTTCCTTTAGTTGGCTATCAGTTAGAGAAGAATCGGGCCGGCAGATAATAAATAAATTATTAAAGCGGGATGTCCTGGTGCATGTGGACCCTACTTTCCTGCTTGGCTCAGACGAGTGGGAGAGGCTGTGCCTTCCTGTTAAGAAGAAAGGAAAATACATCTTAATTTATTCCATCAATAAGAACATTAATCTGATTGATTTTGCCAAAAGCTTAAGTAAACAGAAAAATCTGCCCATAATCTATCTGCTTATGGATATTACGAGTATGAAAAAATATCCTGGGATGAAATTTGCATTTTCGCCCAGCCCGCAGAAGTTTATCAGCTTAATCAAGGACGCAGATACGGTTGTTACCAATTCCTTTCATGGAACTGCGTTCTCCGTCATTTTCAGAAAGAATTTTTATGTTGAAGTTGATTATGGTGATAAGTATAACGATAGAATCGATTCTCTGTTGGGAAATCTGAACTTAAGAAGCAGGATCATAACACAGCCTCAGTTTCGATTAGAGGAACCAGTCATTGATTGGGAAGAAACCTGTACCTTGCTGGATGCATACCGTGAGAACTCCATAGAATACTTAAAAAGCATTACAATGGGAGCGGAGAGTGACAACAATCGGTATCAATCCAGGCAGGAGGTAAGCCTATGAGTGCATACGCTGGGATTGTAACCTATCATCCGGAAATAGCAAGACTTAAGTGTAATATAGAAGCAATCATAAACCAAGTGGAGAAGCTAGTGATATTCGACAACTGCTCGGATAATATCGAAGAGCTGGAGCAGCTAATGATACAGTACCCGGGGGCTTGGCTAATAAAGTCGGAGGAAAATGTCGGTATTGCCGCTGCCTTTAACAATATCCTCCGATACGGCCAGGCAATAGGAATGGAATGGGTTCTGCTGCTGGATCAGGATTCCATCTGCCCGGAGCATATGATCGATGAATATATACCATATACGAAGGAGCCAAAGGTAGCAATCATCTCACCCTTAGTAATCGATCGGAGAAGAGCTGCAAGGGATATGAAAATAAAAAGTGAGACGCAGGAGATCAATAACTGTGTTTCCTCAGGTTCCTTCGTCAATATCAGCATCTGTCAGGGGTTAGGGTTATTTGAAGAGAAATTATTTATTGATGTAGTGGATTATGAATACTGTATGAGGGTCAGGCTGAACGGATACAGGGTTCTGCGGGTGAACGGTCTGGTTCTTGATCAGGAATTTGGTAATGTTGCGATATCAAAGCATGCCCGTACTTATCAGAAATTAGCGGATAAAACCAGGATAAGGCTCTTTCACCACCTGGCCTATTCGCCGGTTTACTCACCGGCAAGAGTCAAGCTAACGATTCGGAATTGGGTTTACTGTATTAGAAAATATAAAAGATTTTCCCATACCTGGAAAGAAATCTGCAAGCTAATCAAGGGATGCATAATTATTATCGTAAGAGGAAAGTTTCAATTTAAACTGGCGGCCTCTATTCTTTATGGAGTTAAATCGGGCTTTTCGTTGGAGGTTAATCCGGTAAAGATAGAACAATATCATGTTAAAATTGACTTAATGTAATCGATTTTAACTTACAGGAATAAAGTGTCAAAAAGACACATCATTAACATGCTGTGTCTTTATTGCCCAAAATAGCAGTCGAAAAACAAGTTTTTCACACACTGTTTTGTACAATAAGTCAATGCTGAATAAGCAGCATGACCTTTTGACACTCAAATCCTTACAGGAGAAGAGAATGCAAATTAAGAAATATATTGATGTTGACGACTTAATCTTATTTATCGTTGTGCTGCTGTCCTTTTGTGCAATGAGAACCGTAATCCGTTATGGAGAAAAATATCTGGTTATTCTGGGTATTTTACTATGCGTATATAAATTTGTAAAAAACAGTTACCTATTTATTTCACTGGAGAGTAAAGTTTGGATCATTTTTTGTGTTTATGTCACGTTATTCCTCAAATGGAGCTGTTCCGTGGTAAGCACAATAAAATATATTAGGCTTTCTGCCTTTGTTCTGGCACTGATGATGATCATCGTCAACAAAGAATTTATAATCAAATATATAAAAATCATGTACGTTGGATGTGTGATAACTGCGATATCCATTATGGCGGAATTGATTAATCCGTTAGTTATATCGAAGTATTTTTGGTATTTCTTTGAATTCAGGGCATCTGCGAAAAACAACATTGCTTATTTGAAGCTGGGTGATAGATATAACGGAGCCTATTCGGGACTGATCGGGGAAAAAGGTGATGCTGCTTTTTTCATGTGTCTTGGCCTGGCAATTGTATTCTCAAAATGTTTTGCCAGGAAAAAAGTTACCAGGATGGATATCATCAGTATCGTGCTCCTGGCAGCAGCTTTACTGCTGACAGGAAAACGAATGCTGTTCCTGATCAGTATGACGCTGCCGCTCCTGCTGATCCTGCTTTCCGATATGCGAAGAGAGAGCAAGGTGCTGCATATTTTTGAGATTGGTTTTGTAGCACTTCTTGCTTTTGCTGTAATCATCAATGTTGTGCCGGATCTGGCAAAAGTATTTGAACGCCTGAACGTTAATATGGGGCAGGATGCAGCGATTAATGAAAGATACCGGTTATGGGATATTTGCCTTAAGATGTTTCTGGAGTCACCGATCATTGGGCAGGGCTTGGCCGGCTTCAATCAGTTTTCCTATAATTATGGGAACCTGGCAGGTGCAAACGCCCACAATATTTATATTCAGCTTTTAGGAGAGACTGGTTTGTTGGGTGCAAGCATCCTGGTTTGCTTCATCATCAGTACAATGATTAAGAATATTAACATTTACCGATGCAGGTCCCATATGAACGCAGAGGAAAGGAACTGGATGTATTTCGCTTTCTGCGGACAGTTCATCTTCCTGGTATACGGAATAACCGGTAATACGTTCTATTATAGTTTTGAATTTATCATGTATGTCATTTGTCTCCTAATCATCAATATTTTATCATTACAATTATGCAGAATGGACAGAAGTGCTGTTTTGGTCAGAGGTGAACATGGATAAGTCAAAAGAATTATTGAAAAATACATTAATCATTGCAGTAGGCAAAATATGTACCCAATTTATCAGCTTCTTTCTTCTTCCGGTATATACCTCGCTGCTGACAACAGAAGAATATGGATTAGTGGACTTGCTCAGTACCTTGGTTTCCTTTCTGATTCCTTTGGTGGCGATACAGATTGAACAGGCTTCGTTCCGATATTTGATTGAGGCAAGGGAGAATGAGGAGCAGAAATCAAGAATCATAAGCTCGGGTATCATGTTTTTGATCAGTACAATTACAATATATACTTTTATATTCTTGATCGTATCGGGCTTTATCCATAATGAATATAAATACTTTCTGCTGTTCAATGTTATTATTTGTATCTTTTCGAATTTTCTGCTTGAGACGGCAAGAGGACTTGGGAAGAACCAGCATTATGCTTTAGCCGGTATGATATCAGCAGTATCAACCCTGGTACTGAATATTCTGTTTGTAGTTGTGTTGCGACTAGGTGCCTACGGAATTCTGACAGCTAATTTTATTGGAAATCTATTCTGTGCCATATTTTTATTATTTGCTCTCAGATTATATAAGTATTTGAAACTTAATAAGGCTGATACGAAAGTGGTAAAAAGTCTTCTAGGCTATTCCCTGCCGTTGGTACCCAACAGTCTCTCCTGGTGGATTATTAATAACTCGGATAGAACGATCATCACAATTTTCTTAGGAGTAGCGTTAAATGGTATCTATTCGGCGGCCAATAAATTTTCAACGGTATACATATCAATCTACAATATCTTTAATATTACCTGGACGGAATCGGTATCCGTCCATATCAATGACAAGGAGGGAGAGATATTTTTTATCCGGATTTTGGATAAGAGCATCCGTATCTTTACTTCCATTTCCTTGGGCATCATCTCCATCATGCCGTTTGCTTTTCATTTTTTGATTGATGAAAAGTTCAAGCTGGCTTTTTATCAGATACCATTATTGATGATTGCATCCTTTCTAAATGCATTGATTGGTCTGATCAGCACCTTGTATATTGCCAAGAAGATGACGGTTGAAGTGGCGAAGACCTCGGCAATGGCAGCAGTCATCAATATCGTACTCAACTTATTGTTTATCAGAAGCTTAGGTCTGTATGCGGCATCCATTTCAACCATCCTTGCTTACGGAAGTATGTTGATTTACAGATTAATCAGTATTGACCGGCTATTCCAGATCAGACTTGACGGGAAGCTTATGACAGCTATTTTCATTATGTATGGGATTACTTTAGGGGCTTACTATTCTGCTCAACCGTTATTACAGATATTAAATTTAATTTTAATTGTTATATTCTGTATATTTATTAATCGAAGATTAATCGGCAGCATCATCACAATATTAAAGTATAGGAAGTATATTCATGAATGGTAAATTATCTGTCATCATACCGGTATATAATACGGAACCTTATCTGGAGAAAGCACTCCGGTCTATCGTCGAACAGACCTATGAGAATCTTGAGATTATCATCATAGATGATGGTTCGACTGATCATAGTGCGGACATTTATACTGGTTTTGCGGCCAAAGATAACAGGATAGTGATTTATAAGCAGCCGAATTCCGGGGTTGCTTATTCCCGCAATACAGGTCTGGCGCTAGCATCCGGTGATTATATTACGTTCTTTGATTCGGATGATTGGCTGGATAAGGATGCCTATCAGGAGATACTGCAGCTTCTCGAAGACACCAATACTGACATTGCTATGTACGGATATGTGAATGAATATGATGATAATCGATATGTTAAATCCAGATATGACGTAATAGAAACGGAAGTGAAAACTGCCTCTGAGCTGTTGGAGGATATGCTTTTGGATCGGAATGCAGGCTTCACCTGTAATAAGATATTCAAAAAGGACATCATCCAAAGCAGGAATATTGTTTTTAACACACAACTTTCCTTGCTGGAGGATTTTCTGTTTATGGTAAAGATATGCAGATCCAACCCCCTGATTGTCTGCAGTGAAAAAGCTTATTATCACTATTACTGCAGATATAACAGCTTATCAAAGACGAAGTTTAATGAACGGAAATTTACGGCAAATGCCGGCAGCGAACTGATATTAAAGGATATCCGGCTTTATTTTCCGGAGCTTATTAATCCGGCTGCAGAGTTCTTTTATAACACTAATGTTGGATTACTTGGGGAAGTATACTGTTTGAAACCGGTGAATACCCATTACCTTAATGTGATCAGAGACAGTATCAAAAATGCCGGCCTGCTTGACTGTGTAAGAAAAAAGGTACGTCTGAAGGTTAAATTGATCCTTAATTTCCCCAGATTATTTTGCTTCTTAAAAAGGTTTAGAGGATAAAGAATATCTTAGGAAGGTAGTTTGAAGAAAAACATCTTCACACAGGAAGAACCGCAATGTTCGTGCAATGGCACACACACCTTGGTTCTTAAAGTGAATTATCAAAGGCATAATTCACTTAGGGCGTTGGTGATGCTGCGAAGCAGCATCTTGGAGGTTACATATCATATAACAGATAGAGAAGAAAGGGATGAAGCATGAGTGGAGAAATGGTAAGTCCGTATTTCCCTGTAGTATATGCTGTGAAGCATAAAGATGACAACATCAGGTTAAGCTCCAGGTCCGGAGGTGTATTTACTGCATTGTCTGACCGGATTCTGGACCAGGGTGGTATTGTCTATGGCTGTGCGTTGGAGGACAATCTGGAGGCGGTTCATAAGAAAGCAGTCACCAGAGCGGAGCGGGACGCTTTCCGGGGGTCAAAATATGTACAGAGTAATCTTCGGGATTCCTTTCAGGAAGTGAAAGAAATCTTGAAAGAAGAGAAAAAAGTTCTGTTCTCCGGCACCTCCTGCCAGATAGCCGCCCTTCAAAGATATATAAACGGTGAACAGTCTGCTAATCTGCTGCTGGTTGATATCGTATGTCATGGCGTTCCAAGTCCAAAGGTATATAGAGACTATTTGAATTATATGGCTATGAAGAAAAAAGGACGTATCAGTGAAGTGGATTTTCGTAATAAAAAGAAATATGGTTGGGAGGAAGTCGTTGAAACCTTAACCATCAACGGAACGGGGTATGACAGCAGGATTTATAATAATCTGTTTATCCGAAACAACATTTTACGGCCATGCTGCTACAAGTGCCCCTACAAGCAGACAAACCACCCGGGAGATATTACAATCGCTGATTATTGGGGTGTTGATAAGGTTTTTCCTAAGCTGAACGATAATATAGGGGTATCCCTGGTGATGATCAATAGCTGGAAAGGCTTAGAATATTTTAAAAAGACAGTGAAGGAGCTGGAGCTATATGTCAGCCGACTGGAGGATTGTATGCAGCCTTCTATGGTATCTCCGGTGAAAGAACCTGATTCCAGATCGGCTTTCTGGCAGGATTACACCGGGAATCCCTTTTCCTACATAGTTAAAAAATATGCCAGTGATTCTTGGAAGACAAGAATCAAAGCGAAGCTAAGGAGTACTTATCATGAGTATTATTAATATAGTAAAGAAAGCGATACCGGTACTTTTTGCAAAGAAAGAAAACTGCTGCGGTTGTACTGCTTGTTATTCAGCCTGTCCGGCTGATGCAATCAATATGCTGCCGGATGAAGAAGGCTTTCTGTATCCGTTCGTAAATCAGGAATTATGTACTCGATGCGGCAGATGTCAGATAGTATGCATTTTTAAAGAGGATCAGAGAAAAATGGGGTTTATTTCGTAAAAGACACTTATTAGCGTATTAAGGGGATTGGGCCATGAATGATCAATATAATATAAAAGTTTTACTGACATGTGTGAATAAAGCAATCCATGGAGAAACAGGCCTGAATGAGGATATAAATGAGGCCGACTGGGATCGGATTTATGAGCTTGCCAAAAGAAATAAGCTGGCTACCGTACTAATTCCATTTATTCAGAAATCTTCGGAAAATTTAAATATACCAGTCGCTTTATTAGCAGACTGGAAAAAAGAAGCCCTGGGATATATGCTTGCAGAAAGTAGAAAATATATGGTTCTGCGCCAGATATTACAACTGGCAAAGGAAGAGGATATCACCTTTATTCTGTTCAAAGGCTGCGTCCTTGCCGATATGTATCCGAATTATTTATCCAGAATTACCAGTGACACGGATATTTTCGTGTATGAAAGAGATAAAAAGAAGGCAGTAAGAATTTTTGAAAATATGGGATTTCGTAAAAGTACAATCTCTTCAAAGGATTCTGTTTATAAATATATACTCGACTCTATTTTTTACAAGGTTGAGCTGCATTTTTCCCTATGGGAGGATTATAAAAGTGACAAGATAAGGCTGATGGATGAGATGAGGCTGACCAAGGAAGAGACACTGTTACGTGTAAAGGCCTGCGGAATGGATGTTGTTACCCTGGGTTATGAGGAGCATTTAATCTTTCAGATGTTCCATATCATAAAGCATTTCTCCCTGCAGGGCGTAACAATACGATATCTGGTTGATATTACTTTATTTGTTAATCGCTTTGGGGAGCAAATCAATCTGCAAAGGTTTTGGGAAAAGATGAAAATATTAAATTACGACAAGTTCTGTGAAAACTTTTTCTACCTGTGTATGCAGTATTTGGGAATGTCGTCGAAGATAATGGAGGGAAGACAGGCAAAAATCATCGGAAATGTGGATGACTTTATTGTGGATCTAATGAATGTGGGCATAAGCTATGAGAAAAGAACCGCGGATTGGCACCTGGTAGGTATTCTGCAGCCATATTTTCTTGGTGAGCTGGTAATTCCTAAGTCTAGATTTGGCAGGACGCTGCGTATTCTGTTTCCTTCCAGTGAGGTTATTCCCTTTGCATATGCGCGTAAATATAAAATATTACTTCCGGTTGCCTGGATCCATCGTTGCTTTTATTTTCTGGTAAAGCTTCCGACCTGCAGAAAGGAGATAAAAGACGCGAAGGAAAAGATGCATCTGGCAGAAATCAGACTATCACTGATGCAAAGCTTGGGGCTTGCGGGTGGAGGTAACAGAGAATGATAAGACGGTTAAAAAAGGCCTATTTGCTTTTTGCGTGCAATGATGATAGAGGAATATGTATTAAGGCTCTTTTTCTCTCTGCTTTTTATCGCTTTTGCGTCTTAATGATACCAATGAAAAAGCTGCAAAGCAGCTTCGGAATAATGAATGAAGAATCGGAACCTGAGGAGACGATGGATACCTATCGTTATGCAGCGAAAGTCGCCAATGCCGTTAATCGAATATGCAATCATACTCCATGGGAAAGCAAATGTCTGGTGAAAGCGCTATCTGCTCAATGTTTATTGAAAAAGAATAAAATACCTTCAACCTTATACCTCGGTGTAGGCACGGAAGGAGAACATATGATAGCCCATGCCTGGCTGCGAAGCGGAAAATTCTGTGTTACCGGAGGCAATGGGGAAGGTTATGCCTTAGTTGCAAAATTTCGTGCCTGAGGATTGATATTGCAACAGGTCAGCAGCAATAAATAATAATGACGCCCCAATGCGCGGGGGTTCGGCAGAATGGAGATTAGTATGGGGTACTTTTATAAAATTTATGGATTGATGGTACGCTCCGAGATTGAACTTCCGGAAGCATATGTAATTGAAGAGCAGGCGGAATATGATGTGGAAATAATTTATGGTGTCATGCCGGAACAGATGAAAGAGAAGAAACGGGAACAAGTAGTAATCAGTACATTATTAAGAGAGTACAAATGGTTCTATTTTGACAAAGAAGGCTATTTCTTCATTGAAAATGGTTCCAAAATTACCGTTGAGCCGGATGATACAGCAGATAGTAAGCACATAAGATCTCTCGTACTGGGAGCATGCTTCGGAAGCATTATGTATCAAAGAGAAATAATATCAATCCATGGCTCAGCTGTCGTATGGAAGGATAAAGTAATCATTATCAGCGGTAATTCCGGAGCAGGTAAATCAACGGTTTCAGCAGAATTTCGTAAGAGAGGGTGCTTATTCTTGGCGGACGATACGGTGGCGGTTACGATTGAGGATGGCATCATCTATGCCAATCCGGCTTACCCTCAGCAAAAATTATGCACGGATGCTGCCAGAGAACTTGGGTATAACCTGAATGATTTGGAATTACTTCAGGAAGAACGGGAAAAATATGCTGTCCTGTTGGATGCTTCTTATTGTAGGGACAAAAAAGAAATTGCAGCTATGATTTGTCTTGATGTACATAAGGAGGAGCATTTGCTGATCAAAGAAATTACAAGTGGTATAAAACTGGAATATATCATAGCGAATTTATATACCTCCTATGATTTTAAATATATCGGAATGAATCCGCAGGTATTTAAAAAATGTCTGGAAGTGGCTCAGAAGGTTCCGCTGATCCGGGCGATAAGACCAGAGAATAAAAATGTGGCAGCGCAAATCGTGGAAGAAATTATCGGATTAGTCGATAAAAGCATTTCTGTAGCGTGTTAAAAACATAAGTGAAAACTGGTAATTGCGAAATTCGTAAACTATAGAAATTGTATCTGCTATGTATGCAATTACAAAAACTATATTGTTTCGCAATTACCTAACATAAACATAAACTATGAAAGGAGAATTCGAGCCTATGGGGTTAAAGGTGAAGGTGCTTAGAAAGCCGGAAGTGTCTGATCTGGCGGGGGAAAAGGTAATGATTGATTTTGAAACAGGTAAATATTTTATGTTAAAAGGTGTCGCAAATGATATCTGGGATATGTTGGAGGATGGTATTACTGCGGAAGCAATTTCTGAATCGCTGTTAAAGGAATATGATGTAGATGAAAAGACATGCTTGGAATCGGTATCAGATTTCCTGAATGTTATGAAGGAGAAGGGATTAATCAGTTTAGTTTAGGTATCGTTTTGGAGGTAAATGATGTCCGCAATATGGGGAATGATTGATTTGTTGAATTCAACAGGATGTGAAGATATAGCAATAAGAATGGAAAAGCCGTATCAGAAATGTAAAATAGATGCTTTTCATAGAATTATTTCAGATAATGCGGTGTTTGGGTATGGCGGACAATATTTTACGAAGGAATCAAGAAATGAAATAATGCCTATTACTGATAAAAGCAACAGCTTCTTTACAGCGGATGTGGTATTGGATAACCGGGAAGAGCTGTTTGATATGCTTGGTATTGGAATAAAGGATCGGGATGGGATTGCGGACGGAACTCTTATGTATCGGATCTTTTGCAAATACGGGAAGAAAAGCTTCCTTATGTTTCTTGGTGCTTATGCTTTTGCTTATTACGACAGAAGCAAAAACGAAATCCTGTTAGTTACCGATGCTGTAGGCAGCAGATGCCTGTATTATTATTATGATCAGGGAAGATTATATTTTTCTACTCTGATGAGACCGATTATAGATGCGACCATGGCGGATAAGGAATGGAATTACCGTTTCTTATCTGATTTTTTGGCGTTAAACAGCCTCGCATTATATACGGAAGCAGAAGAAACACCCTATAAAAAAATATATAAGGTTGCACCTGGACAGGTAGTAAGAGTTGGCGTCAGAGGTGTGACGAAAGAAGATTACTGGAAACCGCATTTAAAGAAGCCGCTGATTAAAAAAAGCGATGAGGAATATAAAGGTGAATTTATTAAGCTTTTCAAAACCTGTGTTTCGAGCATGATGCGTTATGAGGGTAAGACCGGTATTTTGCTGAGCGGAGGCCTTGATTCCACTTCAGTGGCCTGCTTTGCTGCGCCCAGGCTGAAAGAGAAGGGGGAAATGCTATATTCCTATACCTCTGTTCCGGAGGAAGACGCCGTAACGAAGGCAGATTCCTATTACATTGTTAATGAGAAGGAACAAGTGGAGGCGACTAAAAAACATTTGGGGAATTTGTCCTGCTGCTATCTGGATCTGCCTGGCATAAATGGCTTTGATGGAGCCTTGGAATATATGAATAAACTGGAGCTTCCATATAAATCACTTCAGAATATCAGGTGGATTTATGCATGTGTAGATAAAGCTGCAAAGGATGGCTGCAGAACACTGCTTACCGGAAAGTTTGGGAATACTACGATATCCTTCGGCGGATATAGTAATCAGCTTTATGCACTGTTAAGAACCGGCCACTGCATTGAACTGGTAAAGGAAATAAATGCATTTGCAAAGAAGCAGCATATCGGCAGACGGGTAATATTAAGGTATCTGGCTGGTATATCAAAAACAAGAGTATTTAAGAAAAAGACAACGATGCCGGAACTTTTTCAAGGCGTGTACGTAAATTCAGAATTACTGAAATATTACGATACAGGAAAACGCTTTCATAAGCGTAATCGCATGAGGGATAAAATCCTGTCAGTATCCGGTCGGGTGAAAAGACCGGACATTGCTTATAAGCCAATATTCGTCCAGCTGGGTGAATTCGAGACGCATTTATCCCTTGATACCGGGGTGCTGCAAAGAGATCCAACCAGAGACAGGCGGTTGATCGAATTCTGTTTAGCGCTGCCGGATAACCAATTTGTATACAGAGGAGTAGAAAGACGTCTGGTTAGGGAGTATCTGCAAAGTTATCTCCCGAAGGAAATAATCGAGGATAGTAAACATAGGGGCCTCCAAAGTGCTGATATGGTTAACCGTATTTCAAAAAATTGGGAGCGGATTTATCAGGAATGCACGGATATTATGAATCATAAAATAGCAGAAAAGCTTTTGGATTTACCAAAATTGGAATTAAAATTGAATGAATATAAGGAAAAATTCCCGTATAATGAGGAGTTTGAGCTTATGAAGCTTTTGTATTCAATCCTACTGGTGGAGTATGTAAGCTGATAGAAATAAAATCTAACAAATTGGTTAGAAAAATTGATATCAGAAGATTGGTAGACTATAATCAGTTATGTAGATGTTAATATTTACCATTAAATAAACAAGGAGGATATAACGATGAGAGAATGGAACAAACCAGAATTGAAAGAGCTTGATATCTGCAACACAGAGTGGGATTTAACAGAAGGTACAGTACCTGATTCTGAAATTGTTGACGTAAAGACCGGTCAAGTTATGGGACCTTATATGTATTCAAGATAAGAACTATAATAATACGAAAACTGAGGTTGTATTACTATTCAATTCAGCTAATTCAGCTGTTGGATGGGAATACAACCTTATTCTTGTTATTGAAGAGCAGGGTGTGATTACAGATACCCCGACGGTGCAAAGATGAGGTGATAGAATGCACAAGTTTATTCATTTTCTAAAAGACTGGAAAAACCAGTCAAAATATATGATGTGGCTGATTCGATATTCAAAACCATACATTCCCCGAATTCTGTTCCTGCTTATTCTGGATGTCGCTACTTCGTTAATCGGAGTATGGATGGCGATTATTTCGAAAGATATTATAGACTCTGCAACTTCCGGCGGGATAGTGAAACAGGCAGTCTTTTATTATATTATAGCGATATTTGCGAGCCTGCTGATATCGGCCATGACAGGTCTGATTTCGATTGTTGTGAATGAAAAATTCACCTTCGGAATCAGAAAACAGGTTTATGAAAAAATCATTCGATCTCATTGGATGGATGTAATGAAATACCATACCGGTGATTTGCTGACGAGACTGACCAGCGATGCGGGTAATGTTGCAGATGGTATTGTTAACATCATACCAACCATCATCCGCCTTGTGGTTGAGCTTCTCGTAACCTTTTTTACCTTATTCTATTATCAGCCTATGCTGGCTGTATTTGCCATGGTCATGGCGCCGATTGTAGCTGTGATATGCTTTGTTTTAGGCAGAAAATTAAAATCCCTGCAGTTAAAGGTGCAGGAATCGGAGTCAAATTACCGGTCCTTCATTCAGGAAAGTCTGAGTAACTTACTGGTGGTTAAATCCTTTACGAATGAAGAATATGTGACCGACCGGTTAGTCCAGCTGAGAAATGAACGGTTTTACTGGGTTTTTAAGAAAAACCGCGTTAACATAGCAAGCTCTACCTTGATGACGCTTTCCTTCAACCTGGGTTACATTGGAGCTTTTGTTTTCGGAGCTTTTCAGCTTTCAAAGAATGCGATTACCTACGGTATGATGTCCATCTTTTTAACACTGGTAAACCGGATACAGGTTCCGGTTATGTCCCTGGCACAATATGTTCCGAAAATAGTATCCATTCTGGCCTCTGCGGAACGAATCATGGAGCTTCAGAACATTAATCTTGAAGAAAAATCCTCGGAACATATCACGGCATCCAATATTGGCATAGATATTTCTGATCTGACCTTTGGCTATACGGAGGAGGCTGTTCTTGACAATGTATCTGTATCCATCAAGCCCGGTGAAATAGTTGCCATTGTTGGCAGATCGGGAATTGGTAAAACTACCTTAATCCGTTTAATTATGTCCTTCATGAGTAATGTGGAAGGTAATATCGTCTTTCAAAATGAATATGGGGAAAGGGAGTCAGCCAATGCAGGAACCAGGGAATTTATTGCATATGTGCCCCAGGGCAATACCTTATTCAGTGGCTCGATACGTGAGAACGTCCGTATGGGAAGGCTGGATGCAACGGAAGATGAGATAGTTGCAGCTCTTAAAATGGCAGCAGGTTATGAATTTGTATGCAATCTTCCGAAAGGACTTGATACAGAGATCGGAGAAAGGGGACACGGTCTGTCGGAGGGGCAGGCTCAGCGGATTGCCATTGCAAGAGCATTCATTCGAAAGGCTCCGTTTCTTATATTGGATGAAGCAACCTCCTCCCTTGACGAGAAGACGGAATTGTCTGTGTTAAAAGGTATTCAG
>DATMUM010000193.1:0-35763 GCA_035564175.1 Mobilitalea sp. | reverse complement strand
TGAGCCTCCGGTATTGATTTATTGTTATTCGCAATTTCATTATACCAAAATCGAGGGCTTCATGCTATTTTATTGCCAAATAATATTGAATATTCAAGGTGCAGAGGCACTTTTAGATGTGCGAAGTTTTAGTTAATAATTGTAATAGAATATATTAGATTATTTCAGTTAAATCAATATTGACAATCGTTAAAGCAGATTTTATAATTTAAATGTATCGGAACTGGCGGATATGTGGGTAACCACAAGGGACCGATATCAAAGCTTCCATAAGGAAGCGGGATTATGAATGTCGACCGCCTGGGCAAAGCTCAGGCGGTTATTTGTTGTTAATTTTGGATAAAACTGCCTGAAAACTCATCAAAGTGAATTGGTTAACCAATTCATGTTATGTGTTTGTGCCGTGTTAAGTGGCAGAATGGAGGATATTATGAACGCATGGTATGATTT
Organism: Mobilitalea sp.; assembly: GCA_035564175.1. Classification (GTDB taxonomy): domain Bacteria; phylum Bacillota; class Clostridia; order Lachnospirales; family Lachnospiraceae; genus Mobilitalea. The sequence continues at coordinate 35,313 of DATMUM010000193.1, read as the reverse complement.
TAAACCAGGAAAATGGCAGAATGAAATTAATGTTCAAGATTTTATTTTAACGAATTATACGGCTTACGATGGAGATGAAAGCTTTCTGGAATCCGCTACGGAGCGTACTTTAACATTAAATCAAAAGTACATGGAACTAGCGAAAATAGAACATGAAAAGGGTGTTCTTTCCATTAATACCGATAAAGTAAGTTCACTATTAACTTATGAACCGGCTTACCTTGATAAAGATAATGAAATTATCTTTGGATTTCAGACAGACGCCCCCTTACGCAGAGGCGTGAATCCGTTTGGTGGCATTCGAATGGCCCGTCAGGCCTGTGAGGCTTATGGTTATACTCTCTCCGAAGAAGTAGAAGAACATTTCCGCTATCGGACTACTCATAATGATGGAGTTTTCCGTGCTTATACACCCGAGATGAGAAATGCTAGAAAAAGCGGTGTTATTACGGGACTCCCGGATGCTTACGGCAGAGGTAGAATCATTGGAGACTATCGTAGAGTGGCTCTGTACGGTATAGATTATTTAATTAACCAGAAAGAAAATGATAAATTGGCTATGGGTAATCGCACCATGAACGATGAAACAATCCGTACTCTGGAAGAACTATACCGTCAAATAGACTTTTTAAATCAGTTAAAAACAATGGCATTGGGATATGGCTTCGATATCTCAGCTCCCGCTAAAGACGCAAAGGAAGCTGTACAATGGTTATACTTTGCGTACCTCGGTGCAATTAAGGAACAGAATGGTGCGGCGATGTCTCTGGGACGTACCTCCACCTTCTTGGATATTTATTTTGAAAGAGATATAAAGAATGGATTAATCACTGAATCAGAAGCTCAGGAAATCATTGATCAATTTGTATTAAAGCTTCGAATGGCAAGACAGCTGCGTACACCCGATTATAATGAATTATATGCCGGGGATCCTACCTGGGTAACAGAATCAATTGGTGGAATTACCGAAGATGGACGTAGTATGGTAACAAAGAGCAGTTATCGCTTCCTGCACACATTAACGACTCTCTCCCCTGCTCCAGAGCCAAATCTTACTGTTCTCTGGTCAAAAGATTTGCCTAAGAATTTTAAAAATTATTGCGCCAAGATGTCAATTGATACAGATTCCATCCAATATGAAAATGATGATCTGATGCGCATGGATTATGGCGATGATTATGGAATTGCCTGCTGTGTATCAGCGATGAAAATCGGTAAGCAGATGCAGTTCTTCGGAGCCCGCTGTAACCTGGCAAAAGTCCTCCTGATGAGTCTGAATGGCGGTAAAGATGAAATCAGCGGTGAACAGGTCGGTCCACTGACCGAAGCTTTTCCTGCTGATGAAGTGTTGAGCTATGATAAAGTTCTTGAGAGCTTCCTTCAGATGATGGACTGGCTCTGTGGTCTCTATGTTAACACCATGAACATAATTCATTACATGCACGATAAATACGCTTATGAAAAGCTTCAGATGGCATTGCACGATACTGACGTTGAAAGACTTATGGGCTTTGGGATCGCCGGCTTATCTGTTGTGGCAGATTCCCTGAGCGCAATAAAATATGCTAAAGTAACTCCAATTAAGGATCAACGTGGAATCATAACAGACTTTCAGATTGAAGGTACCTATCCTGCCTTCGGCAACAACGATGACAGCGTAGATCAAATAGCAACCACGATAGTAGATGAATTCATAACCAAGCTGCGTCAACATCCTGCATATCGTAACGCGAAGCATACTTTATCCATACTTACTATAACAAGTAATGTCGTATACGGAAGTAAGACAGGCTCCACACCGGACGGAAGAAAAAGCGGAGCCCCCTTTGCACCTGGTGCAAATCCGATGCACGGAAGGGACCAGAAAGGCGCTCTCGCATCCTTGCAATCCGTTTCAAAGCTGGATTATACCAATTGCAGGGATGGTATCTCATATACCTTTACCATTACACCATCTACCTTAGGACGGACTAGATCTGACCAAGTAAAGAATCTTACTGCAATGCTTGACGGATATTTTGCTAAGATGGGTCATCATATTAATGTGAATGTGCTAGATCGTTTCTTACTTTTAGACGCAAAAGCACATCCTGAAAAATATCCCAATCTGACGATACGTGTATCCGGATATGCTGTGCGATTTAACTCTCTTAGTGATAAACAGAAGGATGAAGTGATTGCGAGAACATTTCACTATTATATGTGATAAATTGTAAACTCTTATTGCTATCAAATAATAAAAAGCCAGGACTGTAACATATTAAATCTAGTTTACAATCCTGGCTATCATTTATTGTGAAAATTATCTTCATTTTATATAGTCTGAATATTATTTATTTTTATTTACATAATTTACTTTTTCTTGCAGTATCATAGATTTTACTTTTTGATTTACAGCGATACCGATACCGATTAAACACCAGAATACCGGAGCAGTTGCTACACATGAGTCATTCGTTATACCTGCAATCATATAAGATATGGTACCAACGAATATTGCCACTCCTAACTTCGAATGCAATGTATCAAACCTTCCTTTAATATACAAGCAAATACTGGATATAAAATACATACCATAAAAGACTAAAAATGCAATCAAAGATAAAACCCCTGTCTGCACTGCAATCTGCAAATATAAGCTATGTGGTTTGGTCATAATGCTTCCCCCATAACCGTTATTTTGTAAATTCAGATAATCATTTTGAGGAAATACCAAAGTATATGTATCCGGACCAGAACCAAGGAATATATAATCTTTTATCAAAGGAATCGTCCTAGACCATATATATCCTCTTCCAGAAGCAAATGTCTCATATCCTGTGAATAAAGCAGATGGAGCGTTGATCATTTTATCGTATTTTCCAGTATTCTCATTTAAATAATAGTAGGTTCCATCACCTAACGTATTGGTGAAATTATATTTTTTACCATTCACATTGATATAAAAAACACCGGCTGTCGTACCTGTTCCTATAGTAATACCCGAAAATCTTGTATCAGTAACTATCAATTCATTGGATCCTTCATCATAACTACATTCTAACTGTTGTTCATTAGCGTCATATGGTATTATGTTTGCTGTTTGATTATTATTTAGTATGTATTCGACGTATAATTTATTCCCTTTATAAGTAAGCGAAACATTATTATCGTTCGTTTCCATACTCGTTACATTATAGGTGTTTTTATTATTAAAAACTGCATATTTGATTTTATTCCACATGTAATTATCTGTTACATTATTCAATACAAATATTGATATTATGATTAATATAAAAATAGGTAATGTGATATAAAGCCTTTTAATCAGATATCTCCAGATAAATAAAATCATAAATAATAAAGAAACTATAATACAGATAAAACCAGTTAATGATTTTGATCCAATCATAGCCACAACTAAACCAATAATACCTACCAATGATAATATAATGATCTTTATCTCTTTTATAAATAAAGCTACTACAATCAATATTGGTACCATTAATGCTGCGTATACGCCAACATAGTTAGGATTGTACAAAGATAAATATACTCTACCTTTCTCAAAATTCATATTCCACCCTGAGATTCTATAATTGGAAGGAACTATAAGTTGCGTACCAAACTTTGAAGTAATAATATCATGTCCAACTAATTGTGTAAGCCCAATAAAACTCATGATAAGAACCGCAACTATTATAAAATAGATGATATTTTTCATATCTTTCTCAGTCTTAACAAACTGATAAGAATAGAAAGTAATAATGCAATATCCGATAAGAACAAATACTGATTCAAATTGTTCAAAGCTCCCGGTGATACTATAATTTGCGTACTTTGAAAAGATGGTTGAGCCAATCGTTAATACTGCGTATACTATCAAAGGAATAAATATTGGAATCATCTTTAAAGACTTATGATTACATATAGCTTTTATTGTAATAATAACGATCATAATCACAGCTGTTATTATAATAAACCAATGTTTATAATACAAGAATAAATCAAATTGCTCTGTAGTATTAGGAAACCACGGATACTGACTCATCTTCGGATCATATATTAACAATCTCGTGATAAGAGGGATCATTACGATAATAAATAACATTGGAATTAAAAAATAGTTTTTACTACTTTCATCATATTTCGTAATATTTGTCTTGCTTGATGTTCTTTGAACATTTCTGACCTTGTTCTTCTGGTCTTTCTTTTGTTGGCTTTGTCCCATTATGTTTCCTCCTTTTTGACATCAACTTATTATACAACATACATAATGAAACTGCAATGAGAGCATGAAAAAGGAGCTTTCGCTCCATGGCTTAATCAGCCATTTTGCAAAAGCTCCAATCTAATCATTAATGATTATTTACTAATATACTGGTTAACAGTAATCGTATGCTCTATGGTCTGACTACCAATTACCTGGGTCCACTTCAGAGTCTTAATGAATAACTGTCCACCTACAGTACCAAGATAATCACCAACTGTGAAGTTAGTTTGCTCTGTACCATCGAAGGATACTTTGAAGCAATCTTTTACAACAACATTGACATCACTAGATGCTGATGTGTAAACAGTTGACTTAATCTCATAAGTAGGAGCCTTCTGAGTGTTAACTACTGTGAAGTACTTAACATCAACAGCAACACCACTTGCGTTCTTAGCTGTTACAGTATATACACCATTCTTGATAGGTGCAATAGTTGTTCCAGATACTACAGTAGTTAAATCATATGAAGGTGTAGTTAATGTTGTCTCATCGCCATCAGGATTCTTAACAGTTACAGTATATCCACCGTTAACACCAGGATGAGATGTCTTTGTACCAGCATATCCGAATAAGTCGATAGAGATTGTAGGTCTCGGAACATCTGTTGTTGACTTGCTATCAACTTCAGTTGCACCTAATGCTAACTGATAGGAAGAAGCAGTTGTAGAAGTAGGCTCTAATACATTAACAGTTACGAAGGATGTTAATCCCTGAGCGGTAACCTTATAATAGTAAGCTCCCTTAACAACTGAAACTCCACTCAGAGTACCATCGAATTTAACACCACTAGCAACAACAGATGCTATATTAGAAGAAGGACTTCCTAATAACTTCTCAAAGCCGATAGTTCCAGTAGCAAAATCATCGCCATACTGATCCTTAACCTTAACTGTTACAGTGTCAGAGTCAATTACATTTACACTGTTAGATAAAGTAACATCTGTTTTACCTAATACAATGTTAGTAGCTTTTCTTTCAGCTCCTACGCTGATAGTAAGTACATCAATTGCTTTATCATTGTACTTAACTACAACGGTTACTGTACCAGCTTTGATAGGATATAAAACGCCAGTTGAATTGTCGATAAATAATGTTGTCTTATCTGAAGATTCAAACTCAAATTTGTTACCACCAACGTTCATACCAGCTTTATTATCAACTGTACCATCAGTTGTACCTGTCTTTGTATTTAACTGAACGTATAATACCTTGGTATTTTCACCAACGGTAAGAACCTGCTTAACATCAGAGAAGCTAGCGTTGCCAGCAGTTACCATTGTCCAAGCCTTTACAGCACCAACTACTGTGGAAGCAACGTCAACACCAATAACTGTACCTGAACCAGTGATATTACCAACTTCTTTACCAGCCTCATACTTGTAAGTATGGTAAGTAGCTTCTACAACAGTTGTATCACCCTTAGTAAAGAATACTACTGCTTTGTTAGCTGCATCATAATATACTCTGTTAGAAGATGAAGTTAATGTTACTCTGTTTGTTAAATCAGGTTTTGTAATATCAACGCCGTTAGCATCAAATAACTTAACAGAAACCGGAGTAGAAACATTAACCACCGCTTCAGTTGTGCTAACAACAACCTTAGCAACCTTTTCAGCTGCTGAAGAAGATGCTACGAAAGTAAGCGGATCAAGACCAGTGTACTTAACAACATAAGTTGCACCTTCTGTCAAAGCAACATAAGAGTCAACAGTTACTGTCTTCTTATCATCGCTTACAGTTACAGGCTTTAATGTTGTAACAAATACCTCAGTTGAACCAACCAAAGTGTATACACTAAGGTTCTTAGCAACATCTGTTAAAGCAGAGTCAGAAGTAATAGTGAAAGTATCAAGATCCTTCTGAGCTACAGTCAAAGTAGGAGCAACTGTAACAGTAACTTCATCAGTTGCTAATACTAAGCTAGCATCCTTGGATGTCTTCCATGCTTCATACTTAGCTGAAGACTGGAAAGACATAGCAGTTACTTTGTATTGGCCAGCTTCAGTAGCTGTGAATATACCGCTGTTGTCGATGGTAGCTGTTGCCTTGTCTACTGTCCATCTTGTTACAGATGTTGTTTTTGTAGTAGAACCAGCCTCAGTAGTGAAAGATCTGTTGAAATCATATGCTACGCCAATTTTTAAAGCCTTCGCAGGAGCATTTGAAATCTTAACAGTTTTAATGTTATCTTTAACGATAACTGTTGCGGAAAGAGTAGCTACTGCTTTACTAGCCTTTGTGATCTTAACAGTAACCTTTGTGGAACCAACGCCAACTGCTGTTGTTAAACCAACGTTATCTACAGTTGCTACGTTCTCGTTAGCGGAAGACCATGCGTACTTCCAACCTTTTTGTTTGTTCTTTACGTTGAAGTCATACTCGTTAGGACCGGAGATACCGCTAAGTTGTAAGTACTTAGTGGTTGCATTCAGTGCAGGTTTTGCAGCTGCAAATACGCCGGCAGCAGGAGCGATACAGGAAATCAGCATCGCTAATGCTAAAACGAAGGACAACTTCTTAAAGAAATTCTTCTTCATATTCTTACTTCCTCCTTAAAATATATGGTTTGGTGTTATATTATGCGTCCTCTTACCACCTTTACAAAGTATGTAAACCCCGCAAACATAGAAAAGTAACGCTGTAATATAATCGTCCAACAACAAGATGATTATAGCAATAAAGGAAAAAAAGGTCAAGTCTTTTTATACTAATACTTGGATTTTTTACCAATTGACAATATTCTTCAATTGCCCCAAACATCCCATTTTGGTAGATTATATCTTAGTCAAATTTCTTACCGGGGATAACCCCTGAGTCATATCCGCTCTCATCAAGCTTCCATAACAAATGTAGAATAGGATGTGACCCCATCTGCTATTTCCGCCTTCAAACGATTTCTGGCTCTTTGCTTTGACTATGAATATAATATGCACTTTGAATATGTCAAATTTATGTCATGCATTTGTCACAATTAGATTATTTTTAAAATATCTTCCACTACCGATTGCATTTTACCAGTTTCACATACTTTTTTATGCAAAACCGGGGCTTTGCGGATTTCTTCCACCGCTTTCGGAATCTCTGTTTTGGATACTTTCTGCAGAAGAATTGCCTGTTCATAATCGTCCTCAGGGATATCCTCAGCCTTAAGTGCACTAAGCACGCTCTTGGCAAATTTATAGGGACTCGCAGTTGATACGATGACTGTTTTCGATTGATCACCGGTTTCTTTAGCATACCTGTGATATACACTTGCAGCAACTGCAGTATGTGTATCCATGACATAACCGTTCTCACTGTAGACTTTATGGATAGCTTCCCTGGTCTCCCCTTCGGAAGCCCAGCCGCCGATAAAGCTCTCAAGGTTAGCTTTCATACTGTCGGTAATCTCATATACACCGTCGCTTGATAATGCTTTCATGAACTGTGCTGTTTTCTCAGAATCACCGTTAGCAATCTGATAAATCAGACGCTCCAGGTTACTGGAAACCAGAATGTCCATGGAGGGTGATTCGGTTAAAATGAAATCTCTATTCCTGTCATAACGTCCGGTCTGGAAGAAGTCAAATAAAACCTTATTCTCATTGGATGCGCAGATCAGCTTATGAATCGGGATGCCAAGACACTTTGCATAATAAGCCGCAAGAATATTGCCAAAGTTACCTGTAGGTACAACAAAGTTGATTTTTTCACCTGATGCAACCTGTTTCTTCCTATATAAAGTAGCATAGGAGTAGACATAATATACAATCTGAGGCACTAATCTGCCGATATTAATCGAATTTGCAGAAGAGAAAAGATATCCGGCATCCTTAAGTCGCTTTGCCAGCTCCGTGTTATTGAACATCATCTTAACACCGGTCTGGGCATCATCAAAATTGCCAAGAATTCCGATAACATCCGTGTTAGCACCCTGTTGTGTTACCATCTGCTTTTCCTGGACACTGCTTACGCCGTCTTTCGGATAAAATACGATGATCTTCGTACCTTCTACATCCGCAAAGCCAGCTAAGGCAGCTTTACCTGTATCTCCTGAGGTTGCGGTAAGTATAACGATTTCTTCCTTGACATTATTCTTCTTTGCCGCTTTTGTAAGTAAATGCGGAAGTATGGATAATGCCATATCTTTAAAAGCAATTGTCGCTCCATGGAATAATTCTAAATAATAAGTCTGTCCTACCTGCTTTAACGGTGCAATCTCAGGGGTATCAAATTTATCATCGTATGCTTTATTGATACAATCCTTAAGCTCTTCCTCCGTGTAGTCAGTTAAGAAAAGCTTCATCACTTCAAAAGCGATTTCACGGTAATCCATCTTTGATAGTTCGTCAATTGACTTGGTAAGAACCGGAATTGTTTCCGGTACGAATAATCCTCCATCCGAAGATAAGCCCTGCAGCACAGCTTGGGATGCCGTCACTTTGTTACTTGAATCTCTGGTGCTCCTGTACATTAGGTTCATCACATTTCAATCCCCTTTACTCATATTTCACTGCCCCAAAGTTAGCCGCTCCTATTTTACCGGCGGATTTAAGCCTGTCAGCAGTCTGTCTGCAGACGCATAATTATACAAAGGGCAAGTTTCATGTATTATAACATGCTTATGCTTCGGATTACAATACTTCTATTTATTTTTGTAGAATTCATGACCACCATGTTTAAACAGCCATTTCAGGTTATCATCAAACCATTCTGCGCTTTGGGATGATGTACGTTTTCTGGCAATGAAATACAGTGCGCCGTCCGAGTAATCTTCTCCATCAAGCGCTCTTTGAACCGCTTTCTTTGTTTCCTTGGATACCTTTACAGACCAGTATCTGTCATTGGCAACCGGAGAAAATTGATAATCCCCGTCCACCTTCTGGAAGATAACTCCTTTTACAGTATCCGGAAAAGCCTCGTCAGCCATTCGGTTAAATATAACATTTGCAACGAGTATTTTACCAACCATATCTTCGCCGGAGGCTTCCGCTTCCACAATTCTCTCAAGCATCGTCACATCATTTTCTGATACTGTAATGGCACTATCATTTGATGCGACCTTAACGGAATATGTGTTGGCAGTTGTCTCTGTTTTCTCTGTCTTTGTATCTGCTGCCTTATCATTCTCTGAATCAGCAGTTGTTTTCGGAACGATACTATCGATCTGTCCCATCAGGCTGTTGAAGGTAACCGTATCCATTGCGCTTCCCAAAAACCATACGGTATCTTCTATGTTCGATAAACTGCCCTTTGATGCCGCACTTAAGCTTGCTATTGAGGCATCAGCCAGGTTATAAGGATTCATCAGCTTAGACTTTAGCATGAGCGATGAACTATCAGTGGCATCCTTTTCAGGAATTGACTGAATGATTAAGTCGTGTGTTTCTTCTTCAGTATCCGCATTTACCCCTGCTGCTGCGGTATTGATGTTATAAAAAACATCAGAGCCGAGTGCCAGCATAAGCACGGATAATGCGTATGCAATAACAACCATGACAATACCATGCTGATTTTCATGCATTTTTCTCTTTTGAAGAAACGAATATATGAATGACATACACTTTCCTCTTTTCTAGAAATAATTACTTATCTCTTTTATATTTCCATTTTTTGTAATTATTGGTAATGCTATCATGCATTATAGGCAACCATCATTTTTGTGTCAATAACATAAGTTCATTTTCGTTATATGCAACGATAATTTATTTCCGTAAATTTACATCAAAAGTAATATATAACAAACTTAAACGTATTCTTGAAGTCTTTAATTATGTATATTGCACAAGATAATTTTAACAAATTATTAACTATATATTAAATATTTTACGCTACTCTCTCAAACTTTATTCCTATTCTACTGCCCTAGTCTGGATTTTCAGCCAAATTGCATGCTATTGCAGTCGTACTGTACGTAATATTTTGTTAACATTTGTCATTTTATCGTGTGCTCCTTGCGCAATGATTTAATTTTTGATATATTGATTTTGATGATATTAAGACATTATCTCCCTAAGTTATTGATAAACAGAAATGATTTTATGACGGAGGTAAAATAGCATGTTACCTGGTGTTTATTTAGCCCAGAAAAAGAATGGTGAAATCTATTACAGAGCGTCTGTAACTTATAATGGAAAGCACATAAGTCTTGGCAGTTATCATAAGGAGGCTTACGCAAATCAGGCTTATCATCTTGCCTGCGATGTAGTTGCAGATCCTTCTCCCTGGACCGTCGAAAGGTATCAGGCTGACTGTATCTTATCCTTTGAAAAATGGGTCGTGCTGATTAATTTCAGAGATAATAAAATATATTTCAAGAACCCAATTTACCTTAAAAAACGGTATTTTCTCTATTATATTGATAAGGAAAGCTGTTTGAAATTTGATGCTGAGGATCTGTTTTATTATGCTCATCATAAAATCATGAAGCGGGGCGGTCATCTTTTTGTATCCGACTATGGAATGCAGGTTAACATACTCTCACGATACGGTATTAAAAATTATGCCGTACCCGGAAGAGATTATATATTTGCCAATGGCGATGAGAGTGATTTTGGCTATAATAACATTGAAATAGTAAACCGTTATCACGGTGTTTCACGGATACAATTAAAAGGCCAGCCTAAATATCAGGCTAAAATTCATATTAATGGGGATTATCTGATTGGTCGTTATCAGACAGAGGCAGAAGCTGCAATTGCCTATAATAAAGCAGCTCTCATCTTAAGAAATCATGGTTTTGACAAGAATTACCCACAGAATTTTATCGAGGGAGTGAATGAAATTGCATATGCATCCCTCTATCAGAAGCTTCGTATTTCCAAAAAATTATTGGCATTTGCAGAAGAATTCACCAACGGAAATTATACTCACAAGAGTTCGCCCATGCTTTGTGATCAATAAAAAGCCGGCAAATCTGCCGACTTTGATCATCTTGATATGAAATAAGTTCTCTATAAATACCTAAATATATTAACAATGTTTTAAATTTTCAAAAAACACTACCTTTATTTTATTTTTGTGTTATAATATATTTATATTTTTTCTTCTTCCGTTTTCATAGTTCGTAAATTGTAGCCATTGAACATCCGGCAGGCGTATGCGATACATTCGGAATGTATCGGTCTGATAAGGATATTCGATGGCTCAATTTATTTTATCTGATTCATTTCTTAGTTTCACTGTGAATACAGTACCTTTCTCATCACTTTCCGCATAGATGTCTCCGCCATGCATTTCTATAACGCTTTGAGCAATTGCAAGGCCCAGCCCGCTTCCGCCGGTTTCACTGGATCTTGAAGATTCAACGCGGTAAAAACGCTGAAAGATCCGTTTCAGGTCTTCGGGTGGAATAATCATACCATAATTCGTAATCGATATGGTAACCTCGGTTTCTGTCCTGCCAAGCTCAATCAGAATACTTTTTCCGTCTCTTCCGTATTTGATTGCATTGCTGATTAGGTTTGCCAAGGCCCTGGCCAGAAGATCACCATCCGCCTTAATGATTGCACAAGTGCTGGAGGTAATGAATTTATAAATGAGATGATGCTCTTCAAAGCTGGGATAAAACTCATCTACCAGTTGATTTAGCAGCTTCACCATATCAACCTCGTTATATGAGGCTTTTACTTCTCCAAAATTGAACTTTGTAAAGGTGAACAGATCGTCAATTAATTTCTCAAGCCGCTTCGATTTATTATATGCAATACTGATGTATTTCATCTGTGTTTCCTGGGTAAGCTCCTTGGAAGAAACCAGATCAAGATATCCGATGATGGAAGTCAGTGGTGTACGCAGGTCATGTGCCACACTGGTAATCAGTTCATTTTTGGAATATTCAATCCTTCGCTCATTCTCCATGATTTCTTTAATATCATCGGCCATTTGATTCAGCTTGTCAGCGAGAAAGGCGAACTCATCTTCATTTTTAATAATGATTCGATTATTAAGATTGCCTTGTGAAATCTGGTTAATTCCCTCCGATATCTCTCTTATGTACTTGATAAACTTCTTCGTCAGCAGCAGGAAGTAGATAATAAACATTATGATTCCCGCCAAAACGGTTAAGAAGGCGATAAAAGCCACCGTTGCTCCTGAAAGCGCTTGTTCCTTCTGCCAGATAAAGATATATAATCCTGTATGGACAATTGCCAAGGAAAGCATGGTATAAAGCAGGCTCAGCAAACTATATAAAACTATCTCAAATCGAAAGCTTTTAAAAATACTATTCTTCAATTTTATACCCAACTCCCCATACGGTTTTAATAATCTGTGAATTGCGGGAATCCATCTCTATCTTTTCTCTGATGCGGCGGATATGAACCATTACGGTATTATTGGCTTCATACATTTTTTCATTCCAGACCCGTTCAAAAATGTCATCTGTCGAGAATACCCTTCCAACATTGCTGGCCAGAAGATATAAAATATCAAATTCAATCGGAGTCAGCTTTACATCCTTGCCGTATGCGGTTACCTTATGATTGTCCTTGTTAATTGTCAGATGATCCAGTATAATCTCTCTGTCCTGCTTCTCATCGTGGGAGCTTGGGTTAAATTTCGTGAATCTTCTTAGCTGGGATTTTACGCGCGCTGTTAGCTCCAATGGATTAAATGGTTTGATTACGTAATCATCCGCTCCGGTTCCAAGACCGATGATTTTATCCAGATCTGCTGATCTGGCACTGAGCATGATAATCGGAATTGTGCTGGTTTCCCTAATTTTCCTGCACATGGAGAGTCCATCCATCCCCGGCATCATAATATCTAAAATAACCAGCTTGATATCCGCTGTTTCAAGAAGCTGCAGGCCTTCTCTGGCACTGTTTGCTTTATGTACCTGGTAGCCCTCACTGACCAGATGGATTTCTACCAAATCTGCAATATCCTTATCATCATCTACAACTAAAATCTGATCCTGTTCCATATTAACCTCCATTCTGCTGTCAGACTATTTATATACTTAAGCAAAATATAATTTATGTCAGACACTCTTCAAAATCATAATAACAAGCTTTTGATTAAGAAAATTATACTATGTATCAATTCTTTGCGGTTCTGTGCCTTGTATCATTTTCATAGCGAATTTGTGCATTGTATCATTTTCTTAACGAATTTGTTCATTGCATCATTTTCTTAGTGAATTTGTTCATTGCATCATTTCTTAGCGAATCTGCGCATTGTATCATTTTCTTTGCAAATCTGCAAATTGTATCATTCTGATTTTGTAAATGCTTTTTCAACCTACCTCTTTTTTTCTAATATTTCATTTTCCATTGTGATAATTAACCTAATCATAACATAAGAAGTATGAAAAATCCTTACTTTTTTCTTAACCTTTATTAACCTTATCAGCAATTTCATTCCCGTCTATCCGTACGTCATTCATAAAAAATATAACGCTTCTTGTAAGAATAAAGCTTATTCATCCCGATTTCCAAAAATACAATTAAAATACCAGTAACTCCTCATTTACTTTTTAATTACAGCATGATAGAATACAACCTGTGAGCAGCACAGATGGTCGCGCCTTTTAAGGTGAGGAAAGTCCGGGCTTCACAGGGCAGGGTGCCGGATAACGTCCGGTGGAGGCGACTCCAAGGCTAGTGCAACAGAAATATACCGCCAGTAAACTATGTTCTGTAATCAGGGCATGTGTGCCGGTAAGGATGGAAAGGTGGCTTAAGAGACCACCGCTCTTCTGGTAACAGAAGGGGCTATGTAAACCCCACCCGAAGCAAGACCGAACATAAAGCGATACGGTTGCCCGCCGTGCTTTAGGGTAGGTCGCGTAGTATCCGCGTAAGCGATACTTGAGCCACATGGTAACATGTGGTCAAGATAGATGACCATTCAAGACAGAACCCGGCTTATCGTGCTGCTCATACAAATGTAACTTGCACTCGCATCTGCGGGTGTTTTTTATTATCAAGCAAATATCCAGCTTGCGGGATACTCCGCCAGCGGCGGGTTGCGTCAGCAGCAAAATTCCGATCCGCCGAAGTGCGATCCAAAAGCGAACTTCGTTCGCTATGGGAGCGATTTTTATCTCATAGGGCGTACTTTCCTATGAGATAAAACGAGATGCAGGCTTTCCATGCCTGCATCCCGTATACTAAGAAAGATATTATTAAACTGATAAATCATACCTTAAAGCAGCTTCCGCCGACAAATTCCCGTAAAATCGAATTCTGCGGAATTGCTTCACTTGGTGTTGCAATAAAGTAATCCAGAAATTTTAAGAGTCTCTTTGCTTCTATATATTCATCGCAGTTACGATCGATTCCGAATAAAATCGGTTCCGCATATTGCTTCAGGACTGCAAGCTCATAAATCAATGCGGAATTGAACATGACATCTGCATCCTCCTGGAAGGGGAAAATATTTTCATCCTCTCCCCTTCGTACGGAAGGCCACATGGAAATGGTCTTCTGCGCAGAAGCGCCCCTGGTTCTTGCATCGCGAACCATACGGCGGATCAGACGGCCATCCGTCGTCGGAATCCGGTTATGCTCGTCGATATTTAACTGGGTAAGCGCACTGATATAAATCTTGAACTTGCTTTCCCTAGGCAGGGAATAAGATAATGCATCATTCAGGCCATGGATGCCCTCAATTACCAGGATATCCTCAGGTCCCAGGGTAAGATAATTCCCCTTGTATTCCCTTTTTCCTGTAACAAAATTGAAGTAAGGGATATCAACACTGTTTCCATTCAGCAGATCCGTCATATCTTTATTGAACTGTTCTGTATCAATTGCCCCTAAGACTTCAAAATTAAAATTGCCGTTTTCATCCTTAGGTGTCTTTTCCCGGTCGACAAAATAATTATCTACCGCAATTGGATGGGGCTTTAAGCCATGAGCTTTCAGCTGTACACTCAAGCGGTAGGAAAATGTCGTCTTTCCCGAGGAGGAAGGACCCGCAATCATGATAAATTTCATACCAGGTCTGCTCTTTATCGTATCAGCGATATCGCTGATTTTCTTTTCCTGAAGAGCTTCCTGTACCAGGATCAGTTCGTTGATATTACCGCTTGCAATGATATCATTTAACGCACCGACATTAGGAATATCAAGCATTTTCGCCCATTCATTCGCTTCCTTTAAGGTCTCATACAGCTTTTTCTGCGGCACAAATGGTTCTACAAGAGTAGGCTTTTTCTTATTTGGCAGGATTAACATAAAACCGTCGTTATACCTCATTAAGTCAAAATGCTTTAACATGCCGGATCTGGGCGGCATATACCCATAGTAATAATCCTCAAAGCCATCCAGATTATAAATATTTGCTTTTGATACCCGACGGTATTTGAATAGCTTTTCCTTATCAAACATCCGGTAACGACGGAATAGCTCAATGGCATCGTCCGTTCCGATGCTTCTCTTCATGAATGGAATATCTCGTTCAATGATATCCTTCATTCGTTTTTTCACCGCTGCAATCCGCTCTTTGGTCAGGGGAAGCTTGCCTGAATAATCACAATACAGGCCGTTGCCGATGGTATATTCCACAGAAACCTTGTCAACATTATCATAACCGAATTCTGCATAAAATGCTTTTAACATCACTAAAATCATACCGCGCATATAAGTCTTATGTCCGGCATCCTCTGCTGTTGTTACGAAGCGAATTTTACTGTTATCAGCCGCATGCTTGAATAATTCACGCAATTTATTATTCATAAAGGCTAGTATAATCTGATTGTCATAATCCTTTTGGAAATCCCTGCTGATTTCCAAAAGTGTCGTATTGCCAGGGTATTCGAATATCTTACCGTTGATTTCAACTTTTATAATTGCGCTCATATACCAACACTCCTATTTTTATATTTACCGGAGAAAAGTAAGTGTTTTTCCGGTTTATCTTCTGTTACGAGGGAAGAAAATTCATCCCGTTATTCTACTTCAGCTGCCGCTTCATAATATCCAAGTCCAAGGTTAATCAGGTTTATTCTATCTTGTATTTTCTTCTGTCTTTGTATTGAATTTTCAGACTGACCATTTTGCAGTGTGTTTTGAATTCCTTCGCAAAGGCTCAGATCCCAGAGCAGGAATTCCTTCAGCACCTGATTTTTATTTTCCAGAAGAAGCCTTCCGTAATGAAAATGCTCTTCTTTGGACAAGACATAAGGAGTTTTATTCTCTACATTTATTTTAGGTAAGGCTTTCATCATGACATAATATTTGCCATCTTCCTTCATCATATTCTCTTTTGTGATAAGAAAATGCTGCTCCTGAAGAAAATATCTGACTTTGTGGATTTCTGACTGAGGCTGCAGAATCAGCTCCTGGACCGATTGCAGCACATCCATCCGGTCACTCAGTATCTGAATCATCAATGCACCGCCCATACCGGCTATTAAAACAGTATCTGCTTCTCCTATCTGAAGCTTCTCCAGTCCATTCGATTTTCTTGTTTCAATCTGATCACTATAATTATATTTTCGTATATTCTCTTTCGCCCTGTCGATGGGACCCTGATTGATATCCATAGCAATGCTACTGGGGGAAATCTGATTCTTCACTAGATAAATTGAGGTGTAGGCATGATCACAACCCACATCCGCAACCCTTCTCCCCGGTGTTACGAGGTCTGCGACGGCCTGTAATCTTTTCGAAAGCTGCATGTTGTACTCCAATAAATAAGTTATTAAGATAATGGCTGGCTGTCCTTCCCATAGGCTGTCAGTTTATTCTCTATACATCCTATCAGGGCAGTTCCTTATATTGTATATTATCATTCTTTTGTTATTTTTTCCATCAAATTATTCACAAAATGCGAATAGAAAGTTTTTAATTATAGGATAACATGTTGGATGCCTATCCATCCTGAAATAAAGACAGCTGAATGCGCCGCAAAAATATATCGACAGTAACAGCAATGCTCAGGAAACGGCTGTATATACGAAAATATATGAGTTTGACGGTATGACGAAAAAGACCTTTAGTTAGCGGGCCAATAAAAAAGACTGCTATACTTCATACCTAAGGTGAACCCTTATTTCTGAATGGAGCCATTAGCAGTCTTTCTATTTTATATAATTGTAGTTCTTTTTTTGAAATTATAGTTCCTTATTTTATAAAATTATAGTTCATATGAAAGCAACTTAATATCCTACATAATTTCTTGATTATTATGATAAGTATTTAATGAATTATTCAAATACATATTATTCTAAATAATCCTTCAGCTTACGGCTGCGGCTCGGATGTCTTAATTTACGAAGAGCCTTTGCCTCAATCTGGCGGATACGCTCTCTGGTAACATTGAATTCCTTACCAACCTCCTCCAAAGTGCGGGCACGTCCATCATCCAAACCAAAACGAAGGCGAAGTACCTTCTGCTCACGCTCTGTCAGAGTTCCAAGTACCTCAACCAGCTGCTCCTTCAATAAGGTGAAAGCTGCTGCATCCGCCGGAACAGGAACATTGTCATCCTGAATGAAATCACCAAGATGGCTGTCTTCTTCTTCACCGATCGGAGTTTCCAAGGATACGGGCTCTTGGGAAATCTTCTGAATCTCTCTTACTCTGTCCACCGGCATATTCATAACCTCGGCAATTTCCTCCGGGGAAGGCTCTCTGCCTAATTCCTGTAAGAGTTGACGCTGTACACGGGTTAACTTATTAATGGTTTCCACCATATGCACAGGAATACGGATGGTTCTTGCCTGATCCGCAATCGCTCTTGTAATTGCCTGTCTGATCCACCAGGTAGCATAGGTACTGAATTTATAACCCTTACGATAATCAAATTTCTCAACTGCCTTAATCAGACCAAGATTTCCCTCCTGGATTAAGTCGAGGAATAACATACCACGACCTACATAGCGTTTCGCAATGCTGACAACCAGACGGAGGTTAGCCTCAGCCAGACGCTTCTTCGCGTAATCATCCCCATCCTCCATCCTTCTGGCAAGTTCTATCTCCTCATCCGCATTCAGAAGCTGAACCTTACCAATTTCCTTCAGATACATTCTGACGGGATCTTCAATGTTGATTCCCTCCGGAATGGATAAATCAATGGGCTCCAAGTCTTCATCATCGTCTAAGATGATGTCCTCTTCTTCTTCCTCGGAAATTCTGAGAACATCGACGTTATGCTTGTCCAGGAAATCATAAATCTTCTCTATCTTACTCGGATCCAACTCCATATCTGCAAAGAAATCATTTACTTCCTGAAATTCAAGTACATTTTTCTTCTTTTCAGCAAAAACCAGCAGTTCCTTCAGTCTCTCCGTAAACTTAATTATATTTTCGTCCATAGATAATCCTTCCTTCTTTGACTCTTTTTATATTTTAACCACCATTTGATGAACTATGCAATTTCGGCAAGCATCCTTTGGAATGCTTTCCCCCGGGAAAATGCTTCCATCAGGTTAAATTCGTAATGTAAATTGTCTTTTTTTAAGTTCTGTCTTCTCCGTAATGATTTTCATCAAAAGTGCTGTATCATTGACTTCAATTGCTTTCTGGCTCTGCTTGTCCAGACTATTCTCCTTCAGTCTCATGACGGTATCGGTTAAAGCCTTCTGTCTTCCGGCTTCATCCATCTCACCCCGGATCTCCGCGGAAAAGAGTGCAGCTACTTCTGACTGCTCTTCCTTGTTCTGGAAGCAGTTGATGATTTTTGCCGGTATGACACAATGCTCCTTCTCGTACTGATCAAAAACCAGTGCGGCAACCTCATGATAGATGCCCTCGGTAAAATCCTCCGGTCCAAGGAAGCCTTTGATTTTATCAAAAATCGTATTATCTTCAATCAGCCAGGTAAGCAACAGTCTCTGGGATTTTGAGATGCCATCCTCTGCCGTCTTTCTGCCCTTGGCAGCCTCTGTGCGAGGTTCCCTGGGCTCAGCCAAGCCCACCACAAGCTGGTTCCCAAGCTTATTAACCAGCCTTCTCAGCTGTTCTACATCAATCTGATATGCTTTCGCTACAGCATCAATATAGAAATTACGCTCCAGTTCCTCCTGAAAACCAACCAGTTTCTTCGCCGTCTCATGAAAGAATTTCGTTTTCTGTTCCGGATCAGACATATCGAATTCCGTCTGCAGAATATCAATTTCAAAGAAAAAGCTGCTTCTAGCTTCGTTAATTCTCTTCTGATATTCTTCCGCATCTAATGCCTTGATGAATTCATCCGGATCCTTGTAAGGCTTCATGTTAATAACCTTAATTGAGAGCCCTGCTTCCTTCAGGATTGGAATCGCACGAAGGGCAGCCTGCGTTCCGGCAGCGTCACTATCAAAGGTTAATAATACCTCATTCGTATATCTCTTCAATAAATTTGCATGAAATGTGGTAAAGGCGGTACCGAGTGCCGCCACCGCATTGGTAAAGCCTGCCTGGTGAAGTGCGATAACATCCATATACCCTTCGCAGATCAATAAATTCGATTTTCTTGATGATCTGGCGAAATTCAAACCATATAAATTTCTGCTTTTATCAAATAACATGGTCTCCGGTGAATTCAGGTATTTCGGTAAACCGTCACCCATGACTCGTCCACCGAAGCCAATAACCCGGTGGTTAATATCCATGATTGGGAACATTACTCTGTTCCAGAATTTATCGGTTCCGCCCTTCTGTTCATCAATAGTGACCAGTCCTGAAAGCTTAAGGAAATCATCCTCATAGCCAAGCCCTTTCAGGTATTTATACAAATCATCACTATAAGGATTGGAATAGCCTAACCCGAACTGTTTTATGGTATCCTCCGATAAACCACGTTTTATCAGATATTCATGGGCGGTATGCCCTCTCGGTGATACCAGCTGATAATAAAAATATTTGGCAGCCTGTTTATTGGCCTCAAGAAGACGTCCCTTCAGATCCGACTGCCTCTTGGCTTCTTCGGAATATTCCTGCTCCGGAAGCTGTACACCAGCTCGTTCTGCCAGGAACTTTAACGCTTCTATGAAGGAATAATTTTCATATTCCATGATGAAGGTAAAAACATTACCTCCAACTCCGCATCCAAAGCAATGGTACATCTGCTTTGATGCACTTACGGAAAAGGAAGGTGTTTTCTCATTATGAAAAGGGCAAAGCCCCATATGATTGCTGCCTTTTTTCTGTAATCTTATGTAGGAGCCAATGACGCTTACGATATCATTTTTACTTCTGATTTCTTCTACCAGCTCATCGGAATAAAACATTGTGTACACCTCCCACCGTAACTTTATTTTGACAAGTGAATTCTAGTATGTGTTCCATCTTCTTTCTAGTAAACACTCCAAGCTGATGGGATCATTAATTCCTTAAATTTTGAAACTGCATAACGATCCGTCATACCTGCGATATAATCGCATACCACCAGGTAAGAGGGTTCATTCAGCTGTTCCATCCGAAGACGATACTCTTCGGGCAACCGCTCTAAGTGCTTCTCATAATATATAAATAATTGCTCCAGAAGCCGCTCTGCCTGCTCTTCCTGCGCTTTCGCCTTCTTGTTCATGTATACGCTTTGGAACATATACTCCCGCAGATTTTTCATAGCCTTCACGATTTCAGGAGACATGATAATATCGTTCCGATTCTCGCTGTTGGATACAATATCATGAATTAAGGTATCCAGCCTTTTACCGAGATTATGACCAAGAAGGTCGGTATATTCTTTAGGAATTTCCTCTTCCGTCATAATCTGGCCTCTGATTGCATCATCGATGTCATGATTGATATAAGCAATTTTATCACACAGACGAACAATCTTACCTTCCAGAGTTGAAGGATCACCCGCTGTCTGGTGATTTTTAATTCCGTCCCTTACTTCCTTAGAAAGATTTAATCCCCTGCCATGATTCTCCAGTGTTTCGACCACCCTTATGCTCTGCATATGATGTTCAAAACCAATCGGGCAAATGCGGTCTAATGCTCTTTCACCCGCATGTCCAAAGGGTGTATGTCCCAAATCATGTCCTAGGGCGATTGCTTCCGTCAGTTCCTCATTCAATAACAATGCTTTCGCAATGGTTCTTGCAATCTGGGATACCTCAAGTGTATGTGTCAGTCTCGTCCGATAATGGTCACCCTCCGGTGCAAGAAATACCTGTGTCTTATGCTTCAGCCTGCGAAATGCTTTGGAATGCAGTATTCTATCCCTGTCTCTTTGGTAAATTGGCCGGATATCACAAGGCGCTTCATATAGATCCCGCCCCTGTGACTGATCTGAAAATGCTGCAAAGGGGCTTAGAATTTCATGCTCTCTTCTTTCCAGCTTCTGTCTAATATTTAAATCATGCTCCATGCCTTCCCTCCTTCTTGCAGGATAACGCAAATGAGTGTAAACTATTAAAAATCAGTATCTCCAATATCATTCCTCTACTATTCAAACTCTAACACAAGGTTTTCACGATTTACTAATCACCTATACTACTAATATTCTACAAGGTATTCCTATTTCCTTTTTAATTTTTAAAAATATATTTTATTGATATTCTTATTAACCATAGGAAGAAAATAGAGCTTCCGTAAAGCAAACATACAGCTGCGAAGCTCCCTTCGAACCAATCAAATACCGTTTTAATCATGCGGTAAATGATAAATTCATAGAAACAAGACTGTTAATTTCTTCTACAGAAGCCCTTGCAAATTAATTCTTAAGCTAATGTTACCGGGTTAAAAATGATTCTGATCTAACTTTACAGCGAAATAATGTATAATAACTTTTTTAGTTACTATGGCATTTCCCTTTCGAAGCGCAGGAAGAACACCCGCCGCAGCAGGATTTACCTGCTTTCAGATCCTTACTTTTCCTATATATAATATATCCGGTATAACCAAGTATTACTGCTCCGATCATAATTCCTATCATAAGAAAACTCCTTTCCTAGAAAAACAGACTTCCAATCTGATAAACCAAAGTTGATACCAGTAAAGCAATGCCTAATTGAAAGATAATTACAAAAAGGGTCCATTTGGTAGAGCGCATCTCTCTTTGTATTACACCGATGGTAGCTGCACAGGGCGTGTATAAGAGACTGAAAACCATTAAAGCATAAGCATTTAAAGCACCAAAGCCATACTGCCCCAGAATGTCAGTCAGGCTTGCCATTCCTGACGGGGATGTAATATTGCCAATATGAAATAGTACGCTGAAGCTGGAAACTACTATTTCTTTAGCAGCAATACCGGAGATTAATGCGACTACCACCTGCCACATACCCAGTCCGGCAGGAGCAAGTACGGGTTCCAGCATTCTTCCCAACATTGCTCCAAAGCTCTGGGACATATCTGTAACCATGCCACTCGTTCCAAAATTAAGTATGAACCAGATAATTACCGAGGCTGCAAAGATAGTAGTACCTGCTTTCGTCAGGTATTCCTTTACCTTCTCCCATACATAGATGAGAATTGTACGAATATTCGGGGATTTATATTCCGGAAGTTCAATCAGCAGCGTATTGCCAACATTTTTATCCGATTTGTTATTCATTGCAAACGCCACAAGAATTGCCACGATAATTCCAAGCAGATACATCGAATAGGCAGCCAGCATCGCATACTTACCAAAAAACATCTGAGAGAAGAGAACATAGATTGGAAGTCTTGCACTACAAGACATAAAGGGTGTGATCAGGATTGTCCTTCTACTGTCACGCATATTCTCCAAGGATCTTGAAGCCATGATTGCGGGCACTGTACAGCCAAAACCAAGGAGCATCGGGATGAAGGCTCTTCCGGACAGACCGAGCTTTCCCATGATTCCATCCATAATATAAGCCACTCTGGACATATAACCACTGTCCTCCAGATAAGCCAGGGCCAGGAATAGGATGAAAATATTCGGAAGGAAGGTCAGGATTCCACCTACTCCTGCAATAACACCATCTACCAGCAGCGAAGTGATAAAATTGCCTGCATGAATGGTCGTCAGGAAATAACGGGCGCCTGAGGAAAATGCACCTAAAGTCACTTCAAATCCGCCTTTGACAAAGTCACCTATTTGAAAGGTTAGGAAAAACACAAATGCCATAATTAAGAGAAATATCGGAAGTCCAAGATAACGATGTGTTAATATTCGGTCAATTTTATCCGTGGAGGCCGCCTTTTTATTCTTATTAACCAATACTTCCTCAATGATTTCTTCAATAAAATCATACTTCTGGTTAATGATTTCTTCTTCATAGCTGTTATAAACTATGCCCTTTAATTCCAGTGGGTATTTTTTCAAAACCGACTCATCCAGCTCCATAATCTTTATCGCGTGCCATCTGGGATTTACCATCTCACCATATTTTCTTTGCAGGAATTCACTGATTTCATCTATTTTATCTTCGATCTTATCATTGTAAACCACTGTGTATTCCATATGGTGCTCGTGCCTATGTTCATGATGCTTATGACCGGGATCTTTTTCGGCACTTTTTAAATGATGGTGCTCCAGATTTTGATCCATATGTTTGCTACGGTGATGAGCCACTGTATGCATCAGGATATCCAGTCCTGTTTTCTTCCGCGCTGACACGGGAACAACAGGAATTCCTAGCATCTCCGGAAGTCTGTGAAGGTCGATCTCCATTCCTCTTTCTTCCACGATATCCATCATGTTTAAGGCCATGACGACCGGTTTACCTAATTCGATCAGCTGAAGCGTCAGATACAGATTTCTCTCAAGGCTGGAAGCATCAACGATATTGACTATGACATCCACATTGGAATTCAGGATATATTCCCTGGTTAGTCTTTCCTCCATCGTATAGGAGGTGAGGCTGTAAATACCCGGAAGATCCACAAGTTTGAAGCGATGATTGTGGTATTTAAAGACGCCTTCCTTCTTCTCAACAGTAACTCCAGGCCAATTAGCTACCTTCAGATTGGCACCTGTATAGGCATTAAACAGTGTTGTTTTTCCACAGTTGGGATTACCGATAAATCCTACCTGGATCTCATCCTTCATTATGACACCTCCTCCGTATGTATTGTCTCCGCAATTTTTCCGCCTACGGCCAGCCTGCTGCCGCGAACCATCAGAATAAGTGACCCTCCCCGGCTGCGATTTAATATTTTTATATCAGTACCCTTCGTCAGACCTAATGCTTCCAGCCTTCTGGTGGTAGCGCGGTCAAGATCCAGTGATTTTACTGTATAAACAGCGCCTATTTTCGCATTTTGTAATGTCATACCTTCGTCCTTTCGTTATGCCGATTGCCTGGTGCTTTCACATTCTAATTGATATTAATTATCATTTTCTAAATTCATTATAGCATGCTATGCCGTTTTGTCAATCTGGGAAATTGCTATTTATATGCTCTTTGATACTATATTTTTATATAAAAATAACCAAAGGATATCTACCCTGCAGTTATCCTTTGGCTTCTTGATTTCTTATTCTGTTGTATTTCAAACCACTTATTACATTCTAACTCCCCATGCTGCCTCTTTAAGGCAGCTCAAAGCCTTGGAAGAACAAGGAGTGAGTACCATTGTGCGAACTTCGCAGTTCTTCCTGTGTGAATTGCCTTTTAATTCACACTAGCTCTCATGGAATAAACGCAGCCGCAATAATCCTGACGGTATAGCTGATATTCCCTGGAAAGCTCTATGGAACGTTTATAACCATTCTTTTTCTTAAAATCCGAGGGCAAAAAGGATACCTGATATTCCTCAGCAAGTTTTAAACCTATCTCATTTAATTTCTCCGCATTTTTATGAGGGCTGATGGATAAGGTTGTTGTAAAGTAATCAAAGCCCTGTGCTGCAGCCAACTCAGCTGCTTCCCGAAGACGAAGCTCATAGCATTCAAAGCATCTTTTACCACCCTCCGGTTCTGCCTCCAGTCCTTTGACCTTATTATAAAATTGCTCCGGCTGATATTCGCCCTGAATAAAATGCACTTCGGATGGTAAAGGCATCGCCTTTATTAAGTTTTTCTGCTCTTCTACTCTCCTAATATATTCCTCTCTCGGATGGATATTCGGATTATAATAAAAGATAGTGATATTAAAGTAAGAAGATAAGTATTCTAAAACATAGCTGCTGCAAGGTGCGCAGCAGCTATGGATTAATAGACTGGGACGTCGATTTTCTTTAACAAGCCGTTCAATTATTTGATCTAATTCCTTCTGATAATTCATAGGACCTCCATGATGTATTGCGAAGTATCCTTTCGATAGCATACAGCATCTCCAATAATGGCAAAACCGGATGATATCTATTGCTTAAGATATTAACCCAAGCTTTCGTAATACATTTTCAAATTTATCCGGATCAATTGGTTTTCCTGCATATGCCGTACAGCCAAGACCGAATGCCTTTGTTACGTTTTTACCTTCATTCAGTGCTGTTGTCATGATAATTTTAACAGCGTTTTCTTCAGGGATTCCATTTTCCTTCTCAAATTCCCTGATGTAATTCAAAACCTGATACCCATCCATAAGAGGCATCATAATATCAAGGCAGACCAAATCGTATCCTTCTCCTGATTCCAGAGCCATGGCAAATGCTTCTATGGCCTCCTGACCATCAACTGTAACATCACACTCACCGTATTTTGATAAAAACCTCAGCATAAATTTCCTGCTGGCAAAATCATCCTCTGCAATTAGAATTCTCATTCTTATTTTTCCTCCCGGATGGTTTAAATTATTTCATATCGAAAGCCTTAGCACTTACGATATGGAAAACTGAATACAGTATTATTCTAACTATTTTTTTGATATTCCTCAACGTAATTTTGCAGGAAAACGAATAATTTGTTCATTTCCTCCTCGTTACCTATGGTTATGCGCAGATAATTGTTGATTCTGGGCAGATTGAAATAACGAACATATATATTATTGCTTCGCAATGCCTCAAAGATCTCTTTTACCGGGATGGCAGCATGTGCAGCAAAGAGGAAATTAGTACCTGATACAGGAAAGGAGAAGCCCAGTTTCTTAAGGCTTTCACCCACTTTTTGCCGGGTTTCAATTATTTTCTTATTGCATTCCTCAAAGTACTGTACATCCTTCACAGCTTCTACACCGGCTATAATGGAGGTCTGGTTCAAGGTATAGGAATTAAAGGAGTACTTAACATCATTTAACGCTTTGATCAGTGCCGGGTTACCCATAGCATAGCCGATACGCATTCCTGCCATAGAGCGCGATTTGGAAAAGGTCTGAACAATCAATAAATTCTCATACTTTGAAATAAGCTCAAGAGCTGAAGCTCCAGCAAAATCGATATATGCTTCATCAACGATGACAACGGAATCCTGGTTATGCACAACGATGTCTTCGATTACAGAGGTTTCCTCATAAATTGAAGTAGGGGCATTGGGATTGGCAATCACCACACCGCCATTTTCCTTATAATAATCCTCTTTGACCATTCTAAAATTCGCATCCAATGCCTTCGTTTCATAAGGAAGCCGAAATAAATCACACCATACCGGATAAAAGGAATACGTAATATCCGGGAACAATATCGGCTTTTTAGAATTAAAGAAGGTAAGAAATGCAATTGCAAGGACATCATCCGAGCCTACACCAACAAAAACCTGATCATCGCCAAGATGGTAAAAATGAGCCAGCTCCTCTACCAATAGCTTAATGGTAGGATCCGGATATAATCTTAAAACATCCGTATCCATTCCCCTAAGAACCTTCTGAACCCCCGGTGCCGGAGGATAAGGATTCTCATTGGTATTTAGCTTGACCATACCTTTTTTGTTCGGCTGCTCACCAGGAACATAGGGTATGACTGTTCGAATATTCTTCTCCCATGGCTTCATGTTTTCACCTGTATCAATGCCGGTAAATGGCTTGATACCTTTCCTTTCTTGTTGTTTTGTGTATTGGAATGGGTTCTTACGAACCGGCTTCGCTGATAATTATGCAAATATCAATATTATAGACCATATTCCTGTGCCAATAATTTGAACTTCGGTAAGGAGCGTTCAATCATCTCATAGTCGACACAGTATGCAATTCTGCAATATCCCGGACATCCAAAGGAGGAACCCGGTACAATCAAAAGGTTATGGTTCTTCGCTGCCTCGGAAAATGCTTTATCATTCTCTTCCAAAGCTTTTACGAAGAGATAGAATGCACCCTGTGGTTTCACGCATTGATATCCGTAGGATACCAGGTTATTATATAACAATTCTCTGTTGCGGTTATAGATTTCTACATCAACCTTGGCTTCCAAACATTTTGCTACCGTTCTCTGGATAAGGGAAGGAGCATTCACATATCCCAGGATGCGGTTTGCAACATTGGCTGCTTCAACAACATCATTAAAGTCATCTGTCTCGTTAGGTATTACCAGATAACCAATTCTTTCTCCAGGAAGAGAAAGTGATTTACTATAAGAATAACCAACTATTGTATTATTATAATAACTTGTCAGATAAGGAACCTCTACTCCGTCATAAGCCAGTTCACGGTAAGGCTCATCGGAGATCAGATAAATAGAATTCCCAAATTCCTTCTGCTTCTTATTAAGAATTGCTGCTAATTCCATAATCGTCTTCTTAGAATATACTACACCGGTAGGATTATTCGGGGTATTTACGATGACTGCCTTCGTCTTCTGAGTAATCTTCTGCTCAAACTCCACCAGATTCGGTTGGAAATCGACTGTATTCGGAGCAATGATGACCAACTGGCCGTCAAAATTGCTTACATAATTACGGTACTCTCCAAAAAATGGTGCGAAAACGATTACCTCATCACCCGGATTAAGTAAGGTCTTAAGTATTACATTCAAACCGCCGGCTGCGCCAACGGTCATAATAATATTCTGT
The DNA here is from genome assembly GCA_035564175.1 of Mobilitalea sp. GTDB lineage: Bacteria > Bacillota > Clostridia > Lachnospirales > Lachnospiraceae > Mobilitalea. The sequence goes on along the minus strand of DATMUM010000193.1, from coordinate 7,349 downwards.
GTATGAAATGCTGTTCCAAATTTATGATTGATTGATTCTGCTATTTTTTCTCTTACATCCTCATAGCCTGAGTTATTCATATAACCATGTACCAGGTTAGGATTTTCTTCATTGATTACTTCAAGAAGTGCTTCTTTAATCTCTGCCGGCGGCATGACGCTCGGATTTCCCAAGCTGAAATCAAATACATTCTCTGCACCATAAATACCGGCCAAACGTTTTCCTTCTTCGAACATAGCTCTGATCACCGAACTGTTCTTAACTAAACCTACCATCTTATCTGAAATCATAGCAACCTCCATCATAGCAAAACCATAGCTAAATTTTTCTGTAAAGTATAGCATACAATTTTATGCATATCAATACTTTTGTTATATTTATGCAAGTAAATGCAAAGCTCTAAAATGGACTCATAATCCGATGCAGAAGTATTTATCACTTACCTGGTGTGGATTTGAGTCCAATTCATTATACATATTTCGTTGGTCTAATTTATAATTTTACTTTAACGGAAACGGATATCCAAGTAGGATTTTACGATTTCTACGCATTTCTGAAAGCCCAAATGGCTGCTGTTAAGGCAGAGGTCGTAATTCTTAGCGTCCTCCCAGTTTCTGCCGGTGTAATATTTATAATATTCTGCTCTGTGCTTATCGATGGAAGCAATCTGCTTCTCGATTTCTTTCTCCGGTTTACCGGTCATTTCCTTTAAGGTATTGATACAGTCCTCTTATTATTTTGTCAATATATCTTTTACCGCGTTAAAGTAGCTCTCCACCGCATTTATCACATAATTCGAGGCCTTCCAGAGTAATACCTCCACAGTCAGGGCAGATGATTTTGGCAGGCATGATTTCTCTTTCCACGACTTCATAGACGGCTTCCTTATCAGAAGCTTCTGAATTCACGGTACTGTCATCTTCTGTCTCAGCCTCTGTATTATCTTCTTCCAGCTCTTCGTCTTCTTCTTCGTGAAATTGATCCTCTACCGGTTCTTGATTATTCTGTGTCTGTCTCTTCCTATTAAATAGGTTCTGTAAAAATGACACCATCATACCCCCTAGTTTCTTGTTCCTATGGTATTAGTTATTGGCAGCAATCATTTTCTGCTTGCCTGTTCCCCTCATTTCTATCATGGGTACGCCTTTTCCTTCAATGTATTCCTTTGTAATGATTACTCTTCCGATATTATCATCCTTCGGGATCTCATACATGATATCCAGCATAATATCTTCCAAAATAGCTCGCAGAGCTCTCGCACCGGTCTTCTTCTCAATTGCCTTGTCTGCAATGGCTTCAAGAGCATCTGGTGAAAACTGCAAATCTACTTCATCCAGAGCAAGCAGCTTCTGATATTGCTTGAGAATAGCATTTTTAGGTTCCTTTAGTACCTGAACCAGCATATCCCTGGTAAGTCCCTCTAATGCATACATGATAGGAAGCCTTCCGAGGAATTCAGGTATCATACCATATTCTCTCAAATCATCCAGTGTAACCTTCTGGAGAAGGTTCTGGTCATCGTCATATTTATCCTTCAAATCTGCCTGGAAGCCGATGGAGGTTTGTTTATTCAGCCGCGTCTTGATAATCTTATCAAGATCCGGGAAAGCTCCGCCACAGATAAACAGAATGTTCTGTGTGTTCACCGTAGTCAGCGGAACCATCGCATTCTTGGAGGATGCTCCTACAGGGACCTCTACATCAGCACCTTCCAGCAGCTTAAGCAGCCCCTGCTGTACGGATTCACCACTGACATCACGGCTGTTGGTATTGCGTTTCTTCGCTATCTTATCAATCTCATCAATGAATACAATTCCGCGCTCCGCCTTCTTCACATCATTGCCTGCTGCCTGCAGAAGCTTGGATATAACACTCTCAACATCATCACCGATATAACCGGCTTCTGTCAGGGAGGTCGCATCGGTGATCGCTAAGGGTACATTCAGAAGCTTGGCAAGGGTCTTTACCAAATAAGTCTTACCACTTCCGGTAGGTCCAATCATCAGCATGTTGGATTTTTCGATTTCTATATCCGGATCGGCTGATACTCCGATACGCTTATAATGATTATATACCGCGACGGATATTACCTTCTTCGCACGTTCCTGGCCAATAATGAATTCATCAAGACTGGCTTTGATTACATGGGGAGAGGGAATGCGCTTACGGTCAAATGCAGCCTCAGAAACCTCTTCCTCCTCCGGCTTTGCTTTCTTTAACTTCTGCGCCTTGGGAATATCGTTCTGCAGGTTGGAAAAATTCATCATGTTCGGCGAAAAGCTCATCATATTAAGGTAAGGGTTGTCACCTTTATTAATCGTATCAAAGGTCTTCTGCATACAATCGGAGCAGATACTGATCTGGTTAGGTATATGTATCATCTTTCCAACCTTGCTTTCCGGTCTGCGGCAGAGATAACATACCTCCTCAAATTCCTCATGGTTATGATCGTGATTATTGTCTATATTAATATCATCGTTGTTCTTATCTATATTACTCATATTTACCTCCATCTACCCTGTGTCAGGGATGTTAAATAAACTGTTTCTATCATGTTACTGTAACAAAGCTGCTGTACTTAATCAGACCAATCTGCTTTATTTGAATTATATCGTATTATTGGGGATCAGACAATATGTCTTTGTTAAAGGTTTGATTAATATTTGTTTCTATTATAATGAATTTACCACAATCTTGTGAATGTTTCTTTATGAATAAAGAGGGAATGCCTGATGTTCTGTGAACCGGCATTCCCTTGATATTAAATATGCTATGTCATATTCTGATTAATGTTACTCGGTTGTAGTTGATAAATTCGGGTTCTGACCTAACGTTACTGTTACCTTGCCCTGCTCATACTGACCGTTGGTATTGCGCATATAAGTGATCTCGACCTGTGTACCTACTTTGAGGCTGTTGACATAATCCCTTAACTGCGTAATGGAAGTGATGTCGATATCGTCTGCCATTGTAATAATATCGCCTGACTGCAGTCCGGCCTTCTCAGCAGCTCCGCCCTTGGATATTTCGTTTACGAATACTCCGACAGGCATATTATAGAAGGATGCGATTTCCTCTGTTACATCGTTGCCTGCAATTCCTAAGTAACCCTGCTCGGCTTCACTTAAGGTCACGCGGTTCATAAGTTCAGTAATAATCGGTGTTTCTTTCGAAATCGGGATTGCATAACCCATGCCTTCAACTTCACTGGAAGCATATTTTACTGTATTAATACCGATAACCTCACCCTTTACGTTCAATAATGCGCCACCGCTGTTACCAGGATTAATTGCAGCATCTGTCTGGAGAAGAATCATTTTCTTGGTATCATAACCATCGGATACTTCTACCTCGCGGTCCTTAGCACTGATATAACCTACGGTTACGGACTGGCCATAGCCTAATGCATTCCCAATGGCTATTACCATCTCGCCTACCTTAACATCATCGGAATTACCAAGCTTTGCAATTGAGATGGCATCCAGTGTTTCCTGTTTCATCTTTGTGATATCAACGGTTACTACTGCAAGATCTGCGGTTGCATCGGTTCCTTTGATAACTGCATCTGCTTCTGTTCCATCTGCAAAGGTTACTGTAATCTTATCGGTACCTTCAACAACGTGATTGTTGGTAGCAATTAATAATTCCTTTTCGTTCTTGCCTACGATAATTCCGGAACCGCTTCCCTGTACCTCGTAGCTCTGGCCAAACCATTGATTTGTCTGGGTTGATGTACTGTTAATGGATACAATTGCAGGAAGGGTATTTTTCGTAACCTCCGTAACGGTCGAATTATCTACTGCTTTTACTGTTCCTGATTGTGTATAGCCAATTTCATAGCTTGAGTTACCGGAGCCATCCATCACCTCACTGATGATCGTATTGGAAGCTGCATTGGGATCAATCAGTCCATATACTTTCTGGAAAGCTATAAAGCCTAATCCGGCAATCAATCCGAAGCAAGCAGCCTTCACAATAAACTTTGCAACCTTTTTACCGCCACTGTGCTCCTTTTTCTCCTTTTTATTAGGAACGTTGTTCTGATTTATATTGTTTTGATTTCCGTAATAAAAGTCCTTGTTCGCATTATTATTGCCATAGTCCCATGTATTAGTATTCGGATTTGGATTATAATTAGAATAAGAAGAACCCGGAGCCTGCTCTGCCCAGAAACTATACTCAGGCATCTTATTGTATTGGTTTTGGTTGTTGTTTATTTGGTTGTTGTTTATTTGATTGTTGTTTATTTGATTGTTGTTTATTTGATTGTCTCTGTCACCTTCCTGATTTGAATTGTTGTTTTCAAAGTCTGACATATGAAATCTCCTTCCGTATTATTCATGCTTTACCTAACCTCTTATGAAACATAGTTTAGCAAGATTTTGTGTATAGATTGTGAAAATATTGATACAAAATATTGAAATTATAACTTTTCTTAAAACAAATTTAAGAAAAATTTTGTTGTTGAAATCTACACAATCATGTATTATATTAGAGAAGCTGTAGACATTACCTTCTCTATGATATAAGCAGCTGGAACATGCATCCTTCGAGGGGGTATGCCTTTGTCCTTATATCATACAATAAAGTAGGAGCCGATATGATTAAAGATAATCAAAAAATGTTTAATAGAATCCATGTTCTAATGGACGCATGTATTATAGTTGTTGCTTACCTGCTCACATATTATCTGAGATTTGACAGCTTTTTGAAAAATTTCGCAATCTTTCAACTGGGTGACAAAGAAAAATATTATTCCTTTTTTGAATATGCAAGGCGATTAGAAATTATAGTTCCGCTGTATCTTTTTGTTTATTATTTCTCAAATTTATATACTCCTAAACGCGGAAAGCGAAGATTGATCGAGATTTTTAACATCGTCTTGGCAAATATCTTCGGTATTGCATTCTTCTCCTCCTTCTTGTATTTTAGCGGAGAAAGAGATATTTCCCGTGCATATCTGGGCTTATTCATGGCACTAAATATCTCCATGAGTGTTGCCGCCAGAATGGTGCTTGCTCAGGTATTAAGAGCGGCAAGAAGAAAGGGTTATAATTTAAAGCATGTTTTACTTGTCGGCTATGGCCATGCTGCGGAAGCTTATATTGACCGTATATTTGCTAACCCACAATGGGGATACTATATTCATGGAATTCTGGATGACAATATCGAAATAGGTACAATGTATAAAAAAGTTCCGGTCATCGGAAGCATTACCCATCTGGAAGCTTTCCTATCTAAAATGGTTTTAGATGAAATTGCTATTACCTTAAGCGTAAGTGAATATGATAAGTTGGAAAAAATCGTTGCAATTTGTGAAAAATCAGGCGTTCATACCAAATTTGTTCCTGATTACTATAGCTTTATTCCGACAGAGCCTTATACAGAGGATCTTTTCGGACTACCCGTAATTAATATACGTAATGTACCGCTAAGTAATACCTATAACCGGGTTGTCAAACGTATCGTTGATATTTTCGGTGCAATCGTGGCTCTGATTATCTTTGGGATACCAATGATACTTGTTTCATTATTAATTAAACTGACCTCACCGGGTCCGATTATCTATTCACAGATCCGTATCGGCAGGCATAATAAGGAATTTAAGATGTATAAGTTCCGCTCCATGGAAATCCAACCCGAGAAGGAGGAAAAGAAAGCCTGGACAACCCCGCACGATCCACGTGTAACAGGTATCGGTAAGTTTATCCGTAAGACAAGTATTGATGAGTTTCCTCAATTTTTCAACGTGTTGAAGGGTGACATGAGTCTGGTGGGACCCAGACCGGAGCGTCCTTTCTTCGTTGATAAATTCAAGGAAGAAATCCCCCGATACATGATTAAGCACCAGGTTGCTCCTGGACTGACCGGATGGGCGCAGATTAATGGTTACCGCGGTGATACATCAATCAGAAAACGTATTGACCATGATTTATATTACATCGAAAATTGGACCTTAGGTCTTGATTTTAAAATTATATTTCTGACCTTCTTCAAAGGGTTCATTAACAAGAATGCATATTAAATAAGATTATTATTCTATATGCATTTGATTAACTAAGGAAATTTCACCAGAAAGGCAAGGTACACAGGTTATAATGGCACAACAAGGAAAGAAAAAGAAGAAAAAGGGGCGGCTTATCGCAATCTTTTTCGCAGAGCTTCTGCTCCTTCTGCTTATTTTTGCCGGCTTTAAAATATATACTTCGATGAATAAGCTGAACAGAAATAATCAAGATGACAGTCAGATTCAGAAAAACGTAGAGGTTAAGGTAGATGGTTACCGGAACATTGTTCTATTCGGTGTAGATTCCAGAGAGAATCGTCTGAAGGATAGCACCCATAGCGATACCATCATCATTGCCAGCATAAATAACAAAACAAAGGATGTTAGATTAGCATCGGTTTACCGTGATACTTATGTTAATATCCCCGATATCGGTTATAAGAAAATCAATGCCGCATATTTTAATGGAGGTTACTCCTTAGCACTGACCACGATTAATAAAAACTTCGATCTCGATACGTCAGAATATGTTACCGTTAACTTCGAGGCTGTTGTTAAGGTAGTTGACTTACTGGGTGGTATTACCCTGGACGTCCAGGACGACGAATTGCATTATCTGAATGGATATGTCAACTCCCTGAATAAGATTAACGGCACGAACGTTGCTCATCTCAAATCAGCAGGAACCCAGCTGGTAAACGGAACCCAGGCCTGTGCTTATTCAAGAATCCGTTATACCGCAGGCGGAGATTTTAAACGTACAGAGCGCCAGCGTATTGTAGTTCAGAAGATTTTTGACAAGGTAAAGAATTCAAATCTTGCAACAATTAATGCAATTATTAACGAAATGTTCCCTCAGATATTAACCAATTTAAGCAATACGGAGATCTTAGGTCTGGCAAAGGATGTATTATCCTATAGTATCGCTGAACAGACCGGCTTTCCATTTGAAAAGGATGCCCACACCTATGACAAAGTATCCTATGTATTCCCGATTGACTTAGCTGCGAATGTCACCGAGCTGCACAAGTACTTATTTGATGAAGCCAATTACGTACCAAGCGCTACCGTTCAGGAATACTCCAGCTATATTGAAAGTATAAGAGTAAAATAAAGAGGATATAAAAAATATCACACCGTACGGTGTGATATTTTTATGTTATTATTCCATTTGAGCACTTCTTAACTTTAGCTCCTCATTATGATTTGATCTCTTCATTATGACTGAACTCTTCATTATGAGCGAGCTAATTATTTTGAGTTCTTCATTTTGAGTGAACACTTCTTATGATCGAACAGCTCTTATGATCGAACACTTCATTATAATTGAGTTATTCATACT
>DATMUM010000192.1:0-6487 GCA_035564175.1 Mobilitalea sp. | reverse complement strand
TGATTTCTTATTCTGTGTTGCAAATTCATAAACGCTGGATGGATTTCCAAACTTCTCTGTAAAGTACGGGAGCATTGCCTCCACAACTTCAGGCCTTGTTTTTGTTGTTGCTGCATTATCAAGGTATATTTTCTTATCCATGATGCCATCTCCTATATTTAATAGTTTATTTTCCACAAATCTGTCTTGATTTATTAGAATCTGCAGTTCCTGTCCCTGCATGAACCTTTTTACTTTCTGCAACCAGTTCGGAAAGCATAATACCATCCACGGCATTATTTATACTATCACTAATACGCTTCCAAACATATTTTGTTACACACAAATCCGAGTTGCTGCAGGTACTTTCCTTACTACCAACCTCGATACAATCCACCGGATTAAGATCACCTTCCAAGGCTCTCAAAATCATACCTACCGAGATTTCTTCCGCAGGTTTCGCAAGCTTATAACCACCCTGTGCACCGCGTATTGCTGTAACAATACCTGCTTTCTTAAGCTTAGCAATCAGCTGTTCCAAATAGTTCATTGAAATCCCCTGCCGCTCAGCGATCTGACTTAATGCCACAGCTTCTTCCTCTGACTGTACCGCAAGATCAAGCACTGCCCTTAAGCCATATGTTCCTTTGGTTGACAACTTCATTCTTTTCACCTCAACGATCAAATTTACCCCATTGCAAATCTGTGTCATTTATATAGCATTCCTAATTCCTACCGTTTTAATTCCTATTAATTTAATTCCTATTAATTTACTCGGTTATTAATATATCACTCCTCATTCTTATTGTCAATACGTATTTTAAGGAGAAATTCCATATATTTATCATACATATACAACCCCCTCCCGAATTAACGAAAGCGTAACATAAGTTTTCGTTCAGGGAAATATATTTAATAAAAAGGTTTATGGGGTTATTTTAATGACTCAAAAAGCTGCATCAATCGAAGTTATCAGACATAAAAATCGCAACAATATCCTGAAAGGGACTTTGATACTTACTCTGGCAGGTTTCATTACAAGATTAATTGGTTTTTTTTATAAAATATTCTTGTCTAATACAATGGGTACTGAACTTCTTGGTATATATCAGCTTGTATTTCCTGTATACAGCATCTGCTACACCATCTTTGCCACAGGAATTCAGACCTCAATCTCCAGATTAGTTGCTGCGGAGTTTGGAAAACGCAATCATAAAAACGCTTTGAAGATACTAAGAATAGGGCTGGCAATCTCCATATCATTAGCTTTTCTCTCCTCCTTACTTATTTATAGCAGTTCAGGTTTTATTGCAACGAGCTTCCTATTAGAGCCTCGGAGTGCCTCCTCCATTCGCATTCTTGCATATGCCTTTCCATTCTGCGGTGTTACCGCCTGTATTAACGGATATTATTATGGACTGAAAAAAACCGGAGTTCCAGCCTCAACGCAGATGCTTGAGCAGTTAATCCGGGTAGCTGTTGTATACATTATCGCGCTGAAGGCCGGAAACGGTAATCTGACGGTTACCTGTGAGATGGCAGTCATCGGTCTCGTGATAGGGGAAGTTGCTTCCTGCCTTTACAATTCCTTTTCCATGTTCTTAACGAAATCACCAATGGATTTACTCGTGCTCGGACCCGATCCTAATGCGACAGCCTCCACACGAAGTAAAATCACGAAGGATCTTCTGGCCTTAAGTGTTCCGCTCTCAGCCAACCGTTTACTGCTCAGTATCCTGCACAGCATAGAAGCTATCCTGATTCCTACCATGCTCCGAAGATCCGGACTTAACACCGCAGACGCGTTGAGTACCTTTGGTATTCTCGCCAGTATGTCAATGCCCTTTATCATGTTCCCTACCGCTATCATCAATGCCCTCGCTGTTCTCCTGCTGCCAACGGTTTCCGAAGCACAAGCCATAAATAACGATAGGCTGATTGGCAAGACGACTTCTGTTGCAATTAAATACAGCTTAATCATAGGTATCCTCAGTGCAGGAATCTTTATCATATTCGGGATGGATTTAGGTAATGCTGTTTTCCATAACAAGCAAGCCGGAGCTTATCTTCTCGTACTTGCATGGTTGTGCCCTTTCATCTATATAACCACTACGCTCGGAAGTATTATTAACGGACTTGGGAAAGCCCATATTACCTTTATTAATTCCATTGCCGGTACGTTATGCAAAATACTGCTCATCTCCATCCTTATACCAAAGTACTCTATCAACGGTTACCTGATTGCTCTTCTTGTTGGCCAGTTAATCATAACCGGAATGGATACCTTCGCAGTAATACGTCATGTCCACTTCCCCTTTGATGCAGTTAACTCGATCGTAAAACCGGGATTGATAACTGCCTTCGCCGGTTATTTGCTGAAGGTAAGCTATGACTACATAAAAAGTACGGTACATTTCAATGAAGTGCTGTTCATCCTATCCTTCTGTCTTATGTTCTGCGTCATATGCATCGGATTATTAGTGGTGACAAATTCGGTATCAAGAAAGGATTTCAGATAAATAAAAAAGATGTATATATACCCGGTCATGTATCGAGTATATATACATCCTCTATATATTAACGTTTTCCTGCGGAAGGTTCTCATGAATAGCTGAGTCATATAACATGTAGCTGTTCTTACCCTGCTCCTTCACCTGGTATAAAGCTTTGTCCGCACGTTCCAATAGCTGTTCATAATGCATACCGTCCTTTGGATATACGGATATTCCAATACTACCGGAAATCGGAATTGTACAACCCTGATCGGTATATACCGTATTAAGCGTCTTAACAAGATTATCCGCCTTCTTTAATACCTCTGTGACATCGGTGATATTTCCTGCGAATACGATAAACTCATCTCCGCCCATGCGTCCTATGATTTCACCTTCGGAAAACTCTTCTCGAATTCTTCCAGTAACATAGGCAAGAACCTTATCTCCGACCAGATGTCCATAACTGTCATTCACCTTTTTAAAATCATCAAAATCAATGAACATCAGCATATGCTTACTGTTTCGGTTACCGTAAATATATTTTTCTATCTTCTTTATCGTGATTTCTTTATTATATATTCCAGTCAAAGGATCTCTTGTAGCCTTATATTCCAACGCCTCCAGCTCCCGTTTCTGTATATCGATATTGACCATCTTACCGATCACACGAATTGGTTTCTTATCATCATCGTAAATCGTCTTACCCATCAACTGGGACCAGATATATTCCCCAACCCGATCCCTAATTCTAAATACCGCTTCGATCATACTTCTTCCTTCGGATAATTCCTGGCAATATTCCAGATAAACACCCCAATCATCCGGATGAATTAAATCTCTGCGTTGTTCACTTTTTTTAATATAGCCTGAGACAACTGGATTAGTACCATATATCTCCTTATATTTCTCCGAGTAAATCATCTGATCCGTCTGAATATGATATTCGAATAAGATATCATTGGAAAGCTCCGCAGCAATACGGTACCTTTCCCCTTCCAAAAGGATGGTCTCCTGCATCTTCTTCTGATCAGAAATATCTACAAAAACTGCGGAAATCGTATGCTTACCATCCCTGTTCACTGTTACATTTCCATTCATAAGAACGTATATGCTTTTTCCTTCCTTCGTACCCATACGGATTTCACTGTTCACCGTATCACCGGCTAGCTGATTAAGATGTTCCTTGAAACCTGACAGATCTCTTGGTAGAATAAAGTCATACAGTGAGACCTTATTCTGTTCCTTTAAATCATTTTTATTATAACCCATCAGTTCAAAGAAGCCTTTACTTGCATATAAAATTCGGCAGTTATCTTCCAAAATGAAATGCAGTAGTCCTGCACGAACACTGTTCGTTATTTTCTTTAATTCTAATGCAGCTTTTGTAACCTTCCTTTCACTTTCCAATCGTAAAAGCATAAACACGATCATAGCAATGATGCAGATACCAACGATTGATAGTACTGCGGTAAGTAAAAGAGTCGGTCTGCTCTGCATATATTCTATCATATACATCTACAAATCCCCCAATTAATAGAACCGATACAATGTAACATAAATAAAGCTAGACTTCCATGAGGTCAACCGGTATCCTCCCCGAAAGATAAGTATGCTCCAAAGAGTCACGACACAAATTAATTACATCGATTATAATCTTTATTATATCAAAGTAAATATGTATTCTTTCTTAGGATTTAAAAAAACCTCTTCGTGTACAATATAACACAAAGAGGTTTTATAATCAAATCCATTTACTGAATATTCTCCTACGATGAGATCGCAGTTCAGGTAAAGTGGAAATCATCTCTCTATATACACATAGGTAGTTTTATTGTCATTCGTGTCCCTTTTCCTATCTTGCTTTCTGCCTCAATCGTTCCTTTATGAATATCTACAATCCATTTTACGATTGAAAGTCCAAGACCTGCACCTCCAATTGAACGTGTCCGGGCTTTGTCCACTCTATAAAAGCGCTCAAAAATATGAGGCAGGTCTTCCTCCGGTATGCCAATGCCTTCATCTGATATTTCAATGACGGCATAATTTTCTGAAGCTTTGTAAAAAATAATTATTTTTTCACTATCTGGTGAATATTTGATACTGTTATCTACGATAGCTCTCAGCATCTGTTTAATTAAACGGCGATCTCCTTCCATCTGGATTGCAGGATAGAAATCACAAGTTATCGTATGCTTATTATCTACAAGATTATTCTCCTTGACAATCTCATTTATCAAGTCATTTAACCAGAATTTTGATTTTTTGATTTGGTAGATTTCATTATCGCCCTTAGATAGATAGAGAAGCGTGTCAAGAAGACCGGTCATATTGGACAATTCAACCTTTATAGCTGAGATACTTTCATATAGGACCTCCCGATCATCTTTTCCCCAGCGGTCTAAGACATCAATATAACCCTTGATCACCGCCAGCGGTGTTGCCAGCTCATGTGACGCATCCAGTGTAAAGCGATTTTGTTTTTCATAGGAGTATTGAATTCTTGCAATTAGATCATTGAAGGTATCTGAAAGCCTTTTCAGCTCATCCTCCGGGCCATCAATGCAAATTCTTGCCGAAAGATTACTTGCACTTATCTGCTTCGCTTGATTCGTGATCTTATCAATAGGGCTTAATGCTCTCCTACTGATAAGATAGCCAACCATGATTGCCAAAAAGGAAACAAAGCCATCGATTAAAAACATGATTCCGGTAAGCGCACTAACAAAACTCTCTTCATCGCTCATATCCTTTGCAACTTGAATGTCTATTCTTGCTCCGTCGTTCAATGTAAGAATATCATTCAAATACATAATCTTATTATCTCCCGATCTTGCAGTCAATACTTTCCCTGCGGCGCTGCTGCCTGTCTCAAGCAAATTATACTGTTCGCCGGTGTTATAGATTAACCTGTTATTATAGATAAGACTGATATCAACATTTTCAGCAATTTGAGAGAATTTTTTTAAGTCTATCTTCGGAATATCATTTAATGATTTAACATCGTTTATAATCGCCTGGTTTACCAATTGAAGCTGTTGTACAGAGGTTTGGTTGATATAATAATTAATACCAAATACAGTTGCAAAATTTACCAATGCCAGTGCGGTAAAAAAAAGCATAGCATAAATGATTGTTAATCTATGTGATATTTTCGTTGACTTAAATTTAAGCATTTTTATTGCTACTCCTTAAGTGTATAGCCCACACCTCGAACCGTGTGAATCAGCTTCGTTTCATATGGGTAATCAATCTTATTTCTCAGATATCGGATATAAACATCAAGAATGTTGTCATCTCCGACAAAATCATAACCCCAAACATGTTCCATGATTTGATTCCTAGTAAGTACAAGCTCTTTGTTTTTAAGCAGATATTCTAATAAGTCGTACTCCGTTTTTGTTAGATCGATAGGATCTCCTTGTTTTATGACCTCTCTGGTTAAGACATTAATGCTAATATCTGCAAACTCAAGCAGCTTAACTTCTCCCATTATGGGTTGACCTCTTCTTAGTCCTGCTCTTATTCTTGCCAGTAGTTCTTCCATTTCAAAAGGTTTGGTCACATAATCGTCTGCTCCAGTGTCTAAACCAATGACCTTATCTGTAATATCTCGCCTTGCTGTCAGCATTATAATTGGTATTGCGGATACCTTGCGTACCTTCCTGCAGACTTCCATACCACTTACCTCTGGAAGCATTAAATCAAGCAGGATAAGCCCATATTGTCCGCTTTGAAATTTATCAAGCCCATCTTTTCCATCCATTGCTATATCATAAGTGTACCCTTCATGATTGAATTCCAGTTCTAAAACTCGAGTTATAGCCTTGTCATCCTCAATTATAAGAATATCCTTGCTCCTCAAATTAATCACCCCATTTTTAAAAGGGATTAGAGTAATAAATGCTCTAATCCCTAATTTCAGACAAACATTTATATGATATTACTTTTTCATGATATTAATATACTCCTTAGTTCATCAATTTTAAAGATTTAATCTGCAACTTCTGCGGTAC
>DATMUM010000191.1:0-17084 GCA_035564175.1 Mobilitalea sp. | reverse complement strand
CAATGACATCAGAATACGCCTTGCAAATGAACGATATCTGGATATCTTTGAATGCATCTGTAAGTACACGGCTGCAGCTTCTGGCGGACAGCTGCGCTTATCGGAAATGATCCGGAATGCAGTGGAAGATTACGAAAAGCTGGTTCCTGACCTTAAGACCTTAACAAATGTGCTTTTACAGTTGAGCAACCTTAGGGAGATAGACTTTATGGCGATTAACAAGCAACGGGATAAAACAGTATTCAACCCCTCCGAGGAGTTTGATGTGAAATACTGTGTCCTGGAGCTGATGAACAGGGGCTCAGCCTATAAAAATATCACATATTTAAAAATACTTCTTTCAAGAACGGAGACTGTGTTTATATCGGAAAGTGCAGTTAATGACGAGGAGGAAGCTGGTATGCAGATCGGACTGAATTGTCCGGACATATTATTTCGGATTGGGGTGAAGGATCGTGAATGAAGATAATCTGGCAAAGGCGATGAGAATTTATTATTTTTTACTTAAGGAAGGTGAACTAACCTTTGAGAATAACAGGGAGCTATACTTGGATTATTCTGATGGTGAGGTTCGGGATGTCCTAAGTATTCTGGCAAAGGAAAGCAATGTTTCCATAGAGAAATTTAATCAGGTGGTATATCTGTTTCCTGAGGAAGAGAATGATATACTTGGAATTAAGGATATGGATTTGCAGAAGATCATCAGCTATGATGCAAGAAAGGTAGACTTCTATCTGTCACAGTATATCATAACCATACTTATGCTGGCATTTTACAGTGGCAAGGGGAACTATGTCAAGTCTAGGGATTTTATCAGAATCGCGGAGCTGGAGGAAATCGTTACTACGAGGCTTACCTATGCGTATTCTAAGAAAAATATTGAACGGGAACAGGAAGAGGCGATGTTTAACATCACTTCAATGTATGAACAATGGAGTGCGTTACAAATCGATGAACCGGGAAAGAGGAAGACAAAATACGGCTATATCAGAAGTGTCTGTGCATTTTTGGCAAAGCACAACCTCCTGATCTATGATCTGATCGAGGAAGAGATCCGACCTACGCATAAGTTCACGAATCTGATGATGTATCATTTTCTGGATGGACAGAGAATTGAAACAATTGAAAGGATATTAAGCTAGTATGGCAAAGATAGCGAAGATTAGATTTGTTAATTTCATATACAATGAGAATAGACACATATATGACCAGACCTTTGATTTCTATCAGGGTGATAATGCTCTACTTAACCTCCAAAACGGTGGAGGAAAGACGGTACTGGTGCAGATGATGATGCAGCCCATTGTACCAAAGCAGAAGCTGAAGGATAGATTGTTTAAAAATTATTTTATCAATTCCAAGGCTCCCTGCTATATTATGATTGAATGGCTTCTGGATAACAGTCCTCTGAAGGTTATGACAGGAATCGGGGTCAAACAAGTCGCAAGTAAGAATCCGGAAGAGGAGAGTGACAGCCTTAAGCTAATCACCTTTCTTTCACAGTACGAGGGTGAAAGCAACTATGATATCCGCAATATAGAACTGTTGGAGAAGGAAAAGGGAATTGTTCGATTGCACGAATTTGATAAGGTCATTAAGAATCTCTCCAATGCAGAAAAGGAAGGTAGTAGCGTGTGGCTGTACCGATGGGATTCGCCAGAGGACAAGAAGGAATACACCAGAAGATTGCTGGAATATGGGATTAATCCATTGGAATGGAAGAACCTCATGGTGAAGATTAATGAGTCCGAAGCGGGTCTGAATTCCTTTTTCAATGATTGCAAAACCGCCAACGCTCTGATTAAGAAGTGGTTTCTGCCTACGATGGAGGAGCAGCTGAATAAGAACGGAGACTTCATACAGAATATAAAAGATCTGATTCAAAATCATGCGGTTCAATTGGTAAAGAATGAAAGTATGATTAAGGAACGTGAAATTTTTGACAGCTTTCGGTATAGATCACAGGAGCTGGTGAGCTGCCTAGACAGCTATGGAACGCTTAGAGAGAAGGCAGAACAGAATAAGAGTGACCTAGGTAATGCATATCTCTATGTTCGTAAGGAAATTAACTCACTTACCTATCAAAAAGAGGAATTCCTAAGACTGTCTAAGCAAAATGATGAGGATATGAGGGAGCTGGAATACGAGAAGCTGTCTGGCGAATATCATGAGATAGCCAATTCACTCCGTCAGCTGAAGGAGCATATAAGCCTTACGGAAGAAAAAATGCACGGTCTAAGAACGGACAGCATGAGGCAGGAATATAAAAGAAGAGTGCTTCATGGAATTCGTTGTAAGGCTGAATGGAAGGAGATAAGTCATAAAATAGCGAAATTTGAAGCTGAGCTGGAGAAAGAAAACCTTCAACAGGAGGATAAAAGAGCCATAATCGAGGATCTTGAGTATTCTCTTCAGCAGAAGTATCAAGATAGGATTGCACAATATGAGGAAAAGCTTAATGCAGAGAAGGGATTGAGCAAGGAGAAGAACACTGATCTTGTCGATACTTTGCTAAATTATGAGAAGCATAAGAAGAATATTACTCTTCTTCAGGAGGAGCTTCTTGTACTTCGAAGCCGAATTGCTGTTTATGAGGAAAGAGAAAAGGAGTTTCGAAAGCTTTATCCGGACTATCTTCCGAGACTGGATCTCAACACCGACGAAGATACTTCTGATTCCTTGGCGAAGCTAGGGGCAAGGCTTGAACAGGAGGAAGCAGAGCTTCTGAGGCTTCTGCTGGAGAATGAAGACAAGCAGGAGGAAAATAAAGCAACCCTTGCAGGGTATGAAAAGGAAACGAGGGAGCTGGAGGAAAAAAATCAGAACATCAATATCCTGAGGAATAAAGCGGAGGCAGCATTTCAAGCCTATGATACCGAAAAGGGTGCAATTGTTAAGATACTTAAGGCGCACCAGCTATCAGAAGAGAGCCTGTTCGATAAGGAGAGAATTTTATCGCTTC
Source organism: Mobilitalea sp. (assembly GCA_035564175.1). GTDB lineage: Bacteria > Bacillota > Clostridia > Lachnospirales > Lachnospiraceae > Mobilitalea. Next base: position 14,122 of record DATMUM010000191.1, on the reverse strand, counting down.
TTCATTCAGAAGCAGAGAAGTATAGCAAGCTGATTCAGGATAGATTTCTTGACAATACCCTGTTAGAGCAGAAGCAGTACCTATACCTGTCCGGTAAGGTATTTGAGCTTCCAAAGCAACTGAGAGCTTCCCTGGAGGCAATGGATATTCTGGCAGAGTATGGATATGAATGGTTAAGAAGTCTCTCCGATCATAAAAAGGACAAACAGAGAATTGTCAGAAACAATCCGTTCCTACCCTATTCATTAATCTTATCAAAAGAGGATAGGGTGAAGCTGCAGAATATGGAGTTGGGGGAGACATTAACGACAGTCATTCCAATTCTCGAAAGAGAAAAACTGGAGACTATGATTTCGACGAAGCAGGGTAAAGTTGTCTACAATATGGGAAATATCGATTTTCTTATTCACTTTGATGATAGAATTCTGAATAAGAATTATCTCAAGGAAGTTGTTGATGAGCTTGCTGTCAAGATGAATAAGAACAAGGAAACAATTGCTCAGGCGCAGGAAGCACTTAAGAATACCGAGTTTGGAATTATTAAAATTGAGGGCTTTCATTATACCGCGACTGAGGTGGAGAAGCTTGAGAAGGACATCCTTGATTATGAACGAGAGTCAAAGCTTAATGCACAAAGCATCACTGATTTACAGCTAAGAGGGAGGGAATTAACGCAAAGCCTATCAATCACTAGTAAGCAGTATGTCGAATTTCAAAATAAGAGACTTCAGTTTGACAGAAGGAAAGAGGATACTCTTGGCTTATTGAGTCGATATGAAAGTGTATGCCTTGATATGGCTGCACAGAGGAGTAAGACAGAAAATCTCCAAGGGATTAGTACAGCCATCCTAACGTTAGAGAAGGACTTAAGTGTGCTTCGTGAAGAACTTCATGAGAAGCAGCAGCTGATTGCAAGTCTAACGGAGCTTTTGAATAAGGACAGAAACAATTATCAAAATTACAGAGATGCAAAGCCCGCTAAACTGATCGAAGAGGACCTTGAGCAGTTGGAATCAAGAAGAAATGTACTGATAGCAAGTACAAGTGGAAGGCTGCAAAATCTCCAGGATATCCTAGAGGATTACAGACATAGAAGAAGTGAGAAGGAGAAGGAACTTCGAGAACTACAGTTGGAGGAGGGCTTCGATATCGGAAAGGAGTTTCGTGAAGCTGAACTGGATATGCTTCTTGTGGAAATCAAAGAAAATAACCACAGATTGAATCTGCTGTCAGAAGAAAAAAATACCCTTCAGCTCTCCGTTGCTGAGAAGAATTCGGACTTAAGATATGTGGAGAAGCACATTCTGGAACAATGCGGCTATGAGGAAGCAAAAGATGTGTCGTATCTTCAAGACATTGATTATGTAAAGGAAAGAGAACATCTGCTGACGAATCAAAAAAATATTGAAAAGCAAATCTCAAAGCTTAAGTTACAGGAGAGCAGCTTACAAAGAGTCATGTTTAGCTTGGAGGAATATGAAGCATTTGCTGCTCTGGTCACATCACCCTATGACATTAATGATATGGGCGAATATGTAGCAAGCTTAATTAAGAAAAATAAGGAGTATGAAAGTCGTATCGTTAACAGCCGTAGCGGACTTGCAGCCTACTATCAGAAGCTGGAAGCTGAATTCATTACAAAGGCTGAGCTGTTTAAGGGCTTGTTCCAATCCATTCTGGAAGGGGAAAAGCGCTTTCAGCCGGTACACGCTCTGAATGCGATCAACAGGGTCTACCTGCAGATTGACAGAAAGCTGGAGCAGCATTCGATTGACCTTAAGAAGATTGATGAGATGGAGCGCTGCATTATCGACAATACCATAAGCTATTTGAATAACGTATATGATGAGATGAATGGTTTGGACCGGAACTCTATGATTGAGGTTGATGGCAGGAGGTGTAAGATGCTGCTGATTGAGCTGCCGGAGAAGTCGGAGCTGGACACGATTTCCCTGGGGGAATATGTTAGAAACACCATAATCAAATGCGAAGACCTCTATCGACAAGGAAAATCCATGGATGGATTGCTGATGAATGAAATCAGCACCTATGATTTATTTGACCGTTATGTTGGGATGAATAAAATACATCTTAACCTGATGAAAATTGAACCAAATCGTTTGAAAAAGAAGTCTTGGAAGCAGGTAATTGAAGAGAACTCGGGCGGAGAAAGATTTGTGAATGCCTTCGTGGTATTTATTTCTCTTCTGACCTATATGAGAGGAGAGAAGCTGCTGGGAGACGACATGGACAGTAAGGTTTTGATTATGGACAACCCCTTTGGTCCCATCACCTCAGAGCATCTGTTAAAGCCGTTATTTGAGATTGCTATGAAATACAATACCCAGTTGATATGTCTGTCCGATTTGAAGGAGCATACCATCTTTGACCGTTTTAATCTGATTTACTCTTTAAATATTGAACGTGAGGTCGGGCGAGATGAGGAATATATTGAATTAAAGACGATCAAGAAGGATGTTTTAGAGGGTGAGGATGAAGTTATATCCGCTTCCATGTTCCGAATTGAGGATCGATCAAGATTTGAATTGATGAATTAAAAGTGATATGGAGGTTCTGCTATGCCGTATGAACCAATTGAGTTTGTACATACATCCTTTTATAATGGTTGGAATGCCACCTTTGGAAAGATAACGATAAAATTAAACATAGGCTTGGAATTTATGTCAGAAGATGGATTTCTTAGAATAGAGCTATTTACCGGTGTGGATAAGCTGTACCGGATCAATGATATCGGTGAATTCCTGGAACGGTTGGATAACCTGCAGCCACTTAATTTTAGTAAATACTTTATCCTTGAGCCTGAGAGGATGTGCTATGAAGAGCTAGAGCATAGATTTCTTGAATTTCTTAAGAATCTCAAACTTAGGCGGCAGCATGGTAATATGGGAGAGGGTACGCGGGAAGCAGACCTACACGATAAGGAGATAACCCTTTATGAAGCGGAGAAGGAGCTGTTTCTGGACACCTTCTGGGAGAGTATGAAGCAGCTTCCCTTTTCATCAAATAGTAAGAATTATAGCTTTAGAAATCATGCTCCGATCAAGGTGAGTATAGAAAAAGGCAGTGATTGTAATCTGATGATTGCAGATTATTCTGAATACGGGGATTTTACACCGGTTACCAAGGATTTTCGATATCTGATCTTTCGCAAGCATAATGTGCTGGTGAAATTGCCGGGCAACTCAAGAGAGCTGTTCCAAAGCCTATACCCTTATAAGAATAATGAGAGCCAGGTGATGATTCGTATTCATCGCAGAGAAAATAAGATTTTTCAGAAGAATCTTTTGGAGAAGTATCGTGGTACAGTAAAGATTATCTTAGATCCGGCAATTGAACGGGAAATCCAAAATAACAGCCTGATCAGTAAAGTGTATTTTGATGTAGCAGGGAAGGGAGTTATCTCGAAAATTGAATTTTGCTATGGAGATAATATAATCAATCCATTGGAGGATACTACAGCTCATCGAGAATTTAGAGAATATGACGTAGAAAAATTAGTGATAGAAGAGATGGAGAGATACGGCTTCACAGAGTATGGGCGATTATATCTTCTGAATGAGGTTGAGAAGATCATTACACTGTTGACTGAGGAGCCTAAATCACTCAAAGCGATGGCGCAGGTATATTATTCGCAGGACTTTAAGAAGCTGTCTGTGAAACATCTTAGTATTGATAGCTTTCGTCTGTCGGAAGATGGCTCAGTGATTCATATGAATCTGAATCTTGAAAATGTAAGTGATGAGGAGCTCGCAGAGCTTCTGTCCTGCATCAAAGAAAAGAAAAAGTACTATCGTCTTCGCAGCGGTTCTATCGTTAATCTGAATAGTGTGGATAGCAGCGTATTTACCCAATTTATCAATGGTTTGGATATCAATAGGGACAAGATTCATAACGGATTGTTTGAAATACCGCTAAATCGTTGTATGTATGTTGAACAATACTTACAGGAAAAGGGGATGGATCAGGTTACTGTAGATTCCAGACTTGGGGGAATCCTTCATAAGCTTAAAGGAGGACAGGAGGCTTCTGCAATACCAGAGGCTACGATCAATGGAATATTACGTGATTACCAGCAGGTGGGGGTACAGTGGCTGCAGACGATGGCGCAGTATTCCTTTGGCGGTATTCTGGCAGATGATATGGGACTTGGTAAGACCCTTCAGGTGCTTGCCTTCCTGTCAAGTAACAAAACGGAAATTCTGCCCTGTCTGGTAGTGGCACCTACATCACTATTATACAATTGGAAGCAGGAGGCAGAGAGGTTTGTCCCGGATAAGAAGGTAATTATTATCACAGGACCAAGGGAAAGGAGAAGACTGTTGCTTAGCTGCTGCAACGAGTATGACCTGATTATAACCTCCTATGGTGTATTAAAAAATGATATCGATCAGTATAAAGAAATCAGCTTTTCCTATATCATTGTCGATGAGGCCCAGAACATTAAGAATCCGATGACCTTAAATTCAGGTAGCGTCAAAAGTCTTCGTGCTAAATGCTGCTTTGCACTAACGGGAACACCAATTGAAAACAGATTAATGGAGCTCTGGTCTATCTTCGACTTTATTATGCCGGGCTATTTGTTAAGCCGGAAACAATTTGAAGATACCTATGAGGAACCTATTCTTAGGGGTAAGAATAAAGATAAGATGCAGGAGCTGTCAAGACTGGTTAACCCATTCATCCTAAGAAGGATGAAAAAGGATGTGCTTGACGAGCTGCCGGATAAGATTGTGACGAACTATATCTCTGAGATGACTGAGCAGCAAGAAAAGCTATATGCTGCTTATTATAAGGAATTCAAGAAGGAGCTGGAGGTTCAGCTTGACCGTTATGGAATGGAGCGAAGCCAGATTGAGATTCTATCTGCCTTAACAAGATTAAGGCAGATATGTGCTCATCCGGGCACCTTTTTGGAGGATTATGACGGAGGAAGCGGAAAACTGTTGCAGGCGATGGAGCTGATATCAGATGCGATCAATGCCGGTCATAGTATTCTTGTATTCTCGCAATTTACGAAGCTGCTTAGGCTACTAGAAGCAGAATTACGTGAGAGCAGGATCTCTTATTATTATCTGGACGGTACGATGAAGCCTGAGGAACGTAAGCTGGAAATCGATAACTTTAATAGTGACCGAGAGGCTGTCTTTCTAATATCCTTGAAGGCAGGCGGAACAGGGTTGAATCTCACGAAGGCAGATACCATCATACATTTTGATCCCTGGTGGAATCCGGCCGTGGAGGATCAGGCAAGCGACAGAGCACATCGAATCGGTCAAAAGAAGGTGGTTCAGGTTTATAAGCTTATCACAGAGGGAACCATAGAAGAGAAAATCGCTGAGCTTCAGGAAAAGAAAAGAAATCTCATTGAAAGTGTCATAAAACCGGGGGAGAACTTCTGGAATCAGCTTAGCGAAGAGGAAATCAAAGAACTGTTGGGGATTCATGATTTGCACGAGGGGTAGGTTAGGCAAGTGGAGTCTGGGTAGAGGAAATAATGAAAAATGTCAAATATAATCATTAGTGTTAGGTATAGTCTTAGTTTTATAACTGTGAAATTATTGAAATGAGTTAATTGTTGTGATAAACTATAATGAAAAATAGGCTTGCAAGTGACGTTAACATTGAAGGAGAGTTTACAGTGGATCTACATATATAATATTGAATGGAGGTTATCATATGGAGAATTATTATATCTCTGAAACGAATCACAGCAAGGAATATAAAAAACAATGCTGGGATATGGCGATGGGACTTCAGGCTGTTGATGACTTGAAACCGTCCGGATATTTGCGACAACTTGCGGATGAACACATCAATGGAACATTATCTAATGATGAAATCGAAAAGCTACTTTATAATAAATATGAGAACGAGACTTTGGAAGAGAAATTAGAAAGAAATAAAGAGTCTGATCTTGTTGCCAATCGGATTGTGAAACTGCTGGCAGAGAAGGCATTCTCGTTTTCACCAGTCACATTGAAACATATACACCGTACGTTGTTCGAGGGAATTTATGAACATGCGGGTTTGTTCAGACAGTATAATATCAGCAAGGATGAACCAGTCCTAAACGGAGCAACAGTGATATATGCTGACTTCAGGACGATCGAGGATACTCTGCGCTATGATTTCTTAGAAGAGAAAGAAAAAAAATATTCCACCATGTCAAATGAAAAGGTGTTAGATAGAATATCAAAATTTACATCGGACATTTGGCAGGCTCATCCGTTTATGGAAGGAAATACAAGAACAACTGCCGTTTTCATGGAACGTTATTTGAATTCACTTGGCTTTAAGGTGAATAACGTATATTTTGCTGAGAACTCCAAATACTACCGAAACGCACTGGTACGAGCGAATTATGCGGAGTATGGTAGAGGTATAGACGAAGACATGTCCTTTTTAAGGCAATTTTATGAAAATTTGCTCTATGATGGAAAAATGTTCTACAATCTCGCAACACCATCATTACAAATATCTCCCATAGTTGAGATACTATTAAGAGATGACTGATTCTTAAAAAATAATGAAAAAAGTTTGGCGCGCCCCCTATGTTTTTTCGGCTTATAAGTAGCGTGATAAAAAGTCTCTCCCCTGAAAGCCAAAATCAGAATCAAGGTTCAGGTTACAAGAAATCGGCACTGAACTTTGATAACTGAATGATGAGTGTAAGAAACAAAAGTCGAAACCACCTAGTTTACAGCTGAAGGAGCTATATTTTCTACGAGTAGATGTGATCTGTTGTAGAGTTTTCCGTGAGATACCCTTAGGTAAGGAGCAAGCCAGACTGATGTAATGCTGTTGATATGCATTGCAAAGCTTTGAAGGATAATGAAACAACATTGATAAAGCAGCCAGGTGACGCTGGGGCATATACATTTAATGAATATGCTGTGGAGTATTGATCATCTTGGTTTATACGTTTCCGTTCAATGTTAGAAGCATTCACCATAGATAATTCACGTGTAGGGTAAATAAAAAAGGTGTGGTATGTCTGGTGAAATACTGGACAACCACACTGGCATATAAATTAATACCGAAAGAAAGTTTCAACTCACCAGAGAATACAGCTAAACTGTGCTTTCTGGTGAGTTGAAAACGTTAACGGGAAATAAATAAAAATTTTTTTAAGTCTTTCCTTGACACAAGCGGAGAAGCTGAAGGCCAATCTGATTAATGGTGCCAGGCAGCTGAAGATTGAGACTGTGTATCCGAACCGAACCTTAGGGTATGGGGCGTTATGTTTGGAGAATACGTTTCAGTTTATGGCTAGCTAATCAGGTGGGGTGTGTCGATATGTGATGCACTCCTTATTTTTTTATATACATAGCTGGTTTCGGGGAGTACTTGCTGGGAGATTTTAGGAGTTGCCTATATCAGTATTAAGAAGGTTTACCTAGAAACTTCATAATTTACGCATAGATATAGGTGCTAAAGGTATATTGATTTGTCATTTTGCATCTGATACACTTAAACATGTAAAGTAAATAAATGTTATAAAACTAGTAAATATAATATGGTCCTTGCAATCGTTTGTGAATCAGAGGGAAGTTCGGTGAAATTCCGTCGCAACCGCCATTACCGTAATTAATCGTAAGATTATAAGCCGGAATACTCGCCATGTTTCGAGGTTATAAGCAATATATTAATTGCTAAACACTTTTTGGTGATAGAAAAGTGCAACCATTTTATATGAAACCTTATTTCGTAAAATGTGTCTATGCACTAGGTATTAAAACTTGTACATTACGTTGAGGTTCTAATAAGATTGTTGCGCTTTTTACATTAATGTAAAGAGCGTTTTTTATATCATAATAATTAGGTATTCAGAATATCAGCTTTAAAAACTATCATTTTTAGAATCAATTTTTGCAAAAAATATATATTATTGTGTAGCATGGACAAATTACATAAAATATTGGCGCTACTAGCATTTCCAACCATATTTATAAGTACCGCTGCAATAAGTATTAAATTCTTTCTATGTAATAAGCTGTTCTATCATTATTTCAATAACTACAGTAAATATTGCTTATTTCATTATATTAAAAGATATGAATGTGAATTTACTATATTAATAAAACCTTTATAATCTTTACCCGCTTTACTTTGGAATCAAACATCCGGATCAGATAGACTTCTATATAATTTACTATATTATGGTGCTTACTTTTATATCTCAAATATAATTAAAGGAGTAGTTACATGTTAAATAAAATGTCAAAAGAGGATTGCTTAGAGTTATTACGTTTAAAAGCTTCTACGATAAACAGTCTGCCAAGAAAATCTGATTTTACGGAGCAGGAGGTTTCAAGAATAAAATCATACTTTGGACCGTGGCCAAGAGCTTTAGAGGTTGCCGGTTTAAAGACACCGAAACAAGTTATCCGATCATGAATACAAGTGTTTACGCTGTATAATAAAAAATACGAGGAGACTAGCTATGAAAATATTTAAAAAAATAGTTATATTAATGCTTTCAATAATATTATTTAACTCCGTTTCTGTTTCAACTACAGCTTATGCAGTAGAAAATACAATGAACATAACATTACAAGTTGAAGGGATAGATGAGAATCTTTATTATCATACACTTGAAATACCATACAAAGATAGATTAACACTACAAGATGCACTTTCGTATATTGATCTGAAAGAAGAAAGTTTATCTATCACAGGTGTCGATAACGCTTATATAACCGACATCAATGGAGAGACAGCAGGCAAATTTGGCGGTTGGGATGGATGGCTTTTTAAAGTTAATGGAAATGAAGCTATGGCTGGTATAGACAGCACAATTCTTAATGCTGGGGATACTATAGTTTTATACTATGGGGATCCGTATGGTGTTGGTATGCAATATCCGAAAGCAGACACCTCAAAGTTGAAAAATGGTATACTAAGATTTACAAGTTCAGATACTACATATGATGAGAATAATAATGCAACGGTTACTGTAAATCCTGTTATTGGTGCTTCTGTTATCTGGTATTATGATGACTTAAGTGAAACCTATGTTACTGACAATGATGGAGAGATTAAGATCAAGCAAGAGCAGTTGACTCAAGGAAACCATGTTATTCAAATTTCTAAATATCATAATACAGGAATTCCGCTAATATTACGTTTTCCTCCAAACTATTCTATATCAATAGAAGGTACTGATCTAGTTGAGATAGAAGATACGAATAAAGAAATTTCAACAATAAGTGATATTGAAACTGAGACTGTAAATACAAACAAAACGTTAAATACGAACAATGAAGATAATGATCTTCCTAAGACAGGTGAAAACAGAAATGGTTCAACTATAGTTTTAATGATTATTATACTTGGAGCATTTATTGTAAGTTGTTTTTGGAAGAAATTAAACTATGAGAAATAATTTATTTTTCAAACTATTACTCATAATAATATGCTTTATTCTATTACTGACAGTTATAACGGGAGTCATCTGTGTTGACGCTTCAGAAACAAAAGTACAGTATACTGCCGATGATCTCGAAAAGATCATCGACAATATCCTTACATTGAAACAAGAGGAATCACAGACCACTTCCCTACAAAAGTATATCGATGCCAGTTTATCAAAAAGTGCAGGAACAAGTCCTTGTGATTGGTATATTATTACATTACACCAATATAAGGAAAGGTATAATTATAATAAATATAGAAAAGCTTTAGATATATATATAAAGAATACAAAAATAGCAAATGCAACTGACATGCAACGAATAGCACTGGTATATTCCGCTGTCGGAGGTAATGAAGAATATATACAAACAACAATAGATAATTCCATTGGTGATTTGGGAATTATGAGTTATATTTATGGTTTAATTTTACTCGACACAAAATCCTATACAAGCAAGACATATTCCAGGGAGAATCTTATTACGAAAATTTTATCATTAAGGTTTTCTGATGGAGGTTGGGCTCTAACAGGAAAAGTTTCTGACATTGACGTTACTGCAATGGCTCTACAGGCTCTGGCACCATATTATGATGATGAAGATGTTTCTACCGCTGTTGATAAGGCTTTGACATTACTTTCGGAAAGGCAGCTAAAGAGTGGAGATTATTACAGCTATAATAATCGAAGTTGTGAGAGCGTTGCACAGGTCATTTTGGCCTTATGCTCTCTTCATATAGACTTTCAAAAGGATGAAAGGTTTATAAAGGAAAAACATACACTCTTAGATGGGCTACTCCTATATGCGTTACCGGATGGAAGCTTTAGTCATACTATTGATGGATTATATAATGATACAGCAACAGTTCAAGCAATGAATGCATTAGTAGCTACATGGAGACAGTTGAATGATTATGATGCAATCTTTACATTTTCAGATGATGAGTTGAAAGAAGAACTTACGAACTCTCAAGAATCTACGAACTCAATAAAGAAGATTAAAATTACATATAAAGACACACAACATAGTATTTTACAGAATAGCGATAAAAAGGAAATAGGAATTGCTATTATTTTATTTACATTAACCTTAATTTTAGGATTATTATTTCTACATAAAAAACTTAACCGAAAGAATATACTTTTACTTCTGATCTTAACTGGAGTTTCGATTGTAGTATTATGGAATACCGATTTTCAAACAGCAAAAGATTATTATCAAGTAAATACCGATAAAATTGAGGTGGGAAATCATAAAGTTTACGTAAGTATTCGTTGTGATGCTGTTGTTGATAAAAAAGCTGCTGATTACATACCAAGTGATGGGATTATTCTGGAGAAGACTGAGTACAAGCTCTATGATGGAGACAGTGTCTTTGATATTCTATTACGGGTCACACAACAAAATAAAATTCAGTTGGAATATCATGGTTCAGATAACAATTCAATAAAAACCGTTTATGTTAAAGGAATGAATCAATTATATGAGTATGATTTTGGGGAGCTATCAGGATGGATGTATCGTGTAAATAGTGAGTTTCCGGGAGTGGGCTGTGCAGATTATTATCTATCTGACGGTGACATTATAGAATGGTTTTATACCTGTGATTTAGGAAAGGATATTAGTGAGTAATGAGAGGATTTATATCATATCATCCAATGTCACTTTTTATTTATTTTGCATTAATTATGTTAATTACAATGTTTATTCGTGTTCCAGTAATATTAATATTTTCCATAGTTGGAGGAGCTGCATATAATCTTTCTTCAAACAAATATCATTCTTTCAAACGCATCATTTTTTATATCGGTTTATTTGTAATTATTTCATTTACAAATCCAATCTTTTCCCATAGAGGTGGTACAATACTTTTTTTTCTGAATAATAATCCGATCACTTTAGAAGCATTTGTATACGGTATTGATATTGCATTGATGTTAATTGCAGTGCTTCTATGGGGGAATGCATGTACCTGGACAATGACCAGTGATAAATACCTTTATTTATTTAGTAGATTAACCCCTAATCTTTCCTTGATATTATCTATGGCTTTACGATATATACCACTACTTCGTCATCAAACAACAAAGGTGAATAATACTCAGATAGCTTTAGGTCTGTATTCAAAAAATAATTATATTGACAATATAAAAGACCGCATGCGAGTTTATTCCATTATTCTTACCTGGTCAATGGAAAATGCTATTGATACTTCAGCTTCTATGAGAGCAAGAGGCTATGGAATGGGTAAACGATCACAATTCACAATGTTTAAAATGACAATCAACGACTGGCTATTCATATTTTTATGTATTCTACTTTCCGGGATTACTTTATCAGGGTGCCTGATGGGATTTGTTAAATTTCAATTTTACCCTCAATTATATGCAGTTCCTTTTTCAGCAACTATATTCATTATTTATCTCTCATATGGGTTGTTGGTTTTATTACCATTTTTAGTAGAAATGAAGGTGAAAATTAAATGGATATTTTACAAATTAAAGACTTAAATTTTACATATCCGGATTGTGGAAATAAAATACTTGATCATGTCTCTTTTAATATAAGAAGTGGTGATTTTGTTGTTGTTTGTGGTGAAACTGGCTGTGGTAAATCAACATTACTCCGTATGCTTAAGAAAGAACTAATACCTGTTGGTGAACGAACAGGATCTATTTACTATAACAATATTTTATTGGACGATTTAAAGGACGAAATATCCGCCTGCGAAATTGGTTTTGTTATGCAGAAACCAGAGAATCAAATCGTAACAGATAAAGTATGGCATGAGCTCTCCTTTGGCCTCGAAAATATGGGATTGCCGTCAACAGTAATTAGAAGAAGAGTTAGTGAGATGTCTAGTTATTTTGGAATAGGAGACTGGTTTAACAAGGAAGTAAGCGAACTATCGGGGGGACAAAAGCAACTATTGAATTTAGCTTCAATTATGGTGATGCAACCCAAGGTATTAATATTAGATGAACCAACATCACAGCTTGATCCGATTGCTGCGGTTGATTTTATTGCAACACTTCAAAAACTTAATCGGGAGTTATCGCTTACAATTCTCTTGGTAGAGCATAGATTGGAGGAAGTATTTCCAATAGCTGACAGGGTTTTAATCTTAGAAAAAGGAAAGGTAGTAAATTATAATACTCCGGTTAAGGTTGCAGGGATGTTAAGGAAAAATGAACGTATGATGTATGCGATGCCTAGTGCGGTAAGGCTATTTCATAAGTTTGATATGAATACGAAATGTCCAATAACCGTAAAGGAAGGAAGAAGCTTTATAGATGAAAATTTTACTAAGGAGATTAAAGAACTTCAAAGAAAACAACCGATAATACCTAAGGAAATCGTACTACAATTTAAGGATGTATGGTTTCGATATCATAAGGATGCTCAGGACATTTTAAAGGGTACAACCTTCTCAGTGTTTCAAAACGAAATTTACTGCATTCTCGGTGGTAACGCATCTGGGAAAACAACAATGCTTGGGGTTGCTGCAGGAATATATCGGTCATATTCCGGCACTATAAAGCTATTTGGCCAAAAGATAAGTAGCTTTAAAAATGGTACATTATATAAAAATAATTTAGCTCTGCTTCCTCAGGATGCAGCCACAGTTTTTGTTGGAAACACATTGGAAGAAGATTTATATGAAATGAGTAATGACAATATTTCATTTCCTTTTGAGATCAATGGATTGCTTAAAAAGCATCCATATGATCTAAGCGGAGGAGAACAACAGTTATGTGCACTAGCCAAAGTACTCCTTCAGAAACCTAGGATTTTGTTATTAGATGAACCAACTAAGGGTATCGATGCAATTGCCAAGCAGGGAATAATTAAAATTCTAAACAATCTAAAACGTATGGGGTTGACTATTATTATAGTTACTCATGATGTTGAGTTTGCAGCCTCCTGTGCAGACCGCTGTGCATTATTTTTTGACGGTGATATAGTATCCTCCGATGTTCCAGAACTTTTTTTTGCAGAGAATAATTTTTATACAACAGCAGCAAATCGAATGACTCGTTACCTATATGAAAAGATAGTAACAATAGAAGATGCAATTGATATTTGCAGTATTAATAGAAAATTATGAGGGGGGTTATGAATGGCAAAGAAGCTCATCAAATATGCAATACTGTTAATGTGTATACCTTTGATTCTTGGACTGGGTATTTATCTATATGATGACCGTCAATATGCATTTATTATACTTGCTATAATTATACTATCTAGTATACCTTTTTTTCTAACCTTTGAAAAAAATAATAAAAATGCACATAAACTTGTTATCATTGCGGTTATGGTAGCTGTATCCGTTACTGGACGTTTTATATTTGCAATAACGCCTGGGTTTAAACCAATAACGGCTATTGTGGTAATAACTGCAATTTATTTTGGTTACGAAGTTGGATTTTTAACAGGATCACTAGCTGCAGTTATTTCAAATTTTTATTTTGGTCAAGGTCCATGAACACCATTTCAAATGTTTACATGGGGGTTGATTGGTTTATTCGCCGGTATATTTTCGCAAGTACTAAAAGTTAATAGATTGTTATTAGCCATATACGGTATCTTTGCAGGAATTTTATATTCGTTGCTAATGGATATATGGACAGTCCTCTGGTATGATAATCAATTTCACATGCAATTATATCTGACAGCCATTGTCAGTG
>DATMUM010000190.1:0-19524 GCA_035564175.1 Mobilitalea sp. | reverse complement strand
AACCTTCATTTCGCCCAATGCTCTTTCACGGATTTCACTACGTTCCTGAATTAACTCAATTAAGGTCTTAGTCTGTGCAACATCCTTAAAATAAGCACTTACCAATGGATCCAGGGACTGATTAACCAGCATGTTGATATCACCAAAGCGCTGGATTACCCAAGGTGCCTGCTTATAATCGATATGCATTACCACGGACAGCGGCAAGGAAGGTTCAAATGCATCCTTAGTGATAATATCAACCTCAGTCAGATTCTCATCATATTTGTGGGAACCGGTCTCTGCCCTGTTCCATTTTAAGATGATGTTCGTGGTAGGAACCAGAACTACTTTACCAGCATCCGTATTAAATGCATATTTACCTGGCATTAACGGCTTTTCCAGTACACCCTTGCAGCCTTCGCCGACTAATTCACCATGCTTATATTCAATACCAGTCTTATCCACACCCTCTTTACCAAAGAAGGAAACTACTACTCCGACGAAACCGATCGGTACTACAGTCTTAGGTCTAAATTCAACGGTTGCAAATAAACGGTTAATATAGTATGTACCGTCGGTTAATACCTGTATCTGTTTACCGCGACGGCCATTGATCTGCAGGAATTTTTCAGGATCCTGGAAGCTTGCATGTTCTTCACCGACATAGGGTGCAATGATTTCACCCTCCTGCAGGGAAGGTCCATCATGTACGGTAACAATACCCATGACATCGCTTGCATCTCCTCCCTGGCCCATGATGATAACCGGACTGAAAGCGTTTCTTTCAAGAAGCGTCTTCTGCATTGCTGCAAGTTCCATACGTTCGCTCTTGGAGCTATTGAAGATAGCCTTGATATCTCCTGGAGTTATAACCATGAACTGTGCTAAGTTGATCGCGTAGGTACCCTCTCTTAAGATACCTCTCTGGGGTCCTCTTTGACCTCCATTCTTAAGAAAGCCGGTAACATCCTGGAAATTGTTTGCTTCCGATATTACGTTACCTAAGGTCTGTGTCGGAGCCAGCGGCCTACCGTCACGGGCAAAGATATAAGAGATCTGCCCCTGTGGAATAGTGATCAGGGGATACTTGTGAATCTTAAACATTAAAGCTGATTTGAAATGAATACCACCACGGAGCAGGTTCGGTGAATAACCAGCTTCTCCATTAAGTGCAATAATAGAATCCTTCAGGGACCCCTTAAAGCTCCACCATTTTTCAACTACTGCCACCTGGTCTGAGGAAATAACCCGTAAACCGAGGATAACAAAGATCAGTAGATACAAAGCAAATATAACACCTACTGCAATGATTAAAATTAATGCTACTGAATCCATAATAACTCCCACTTCTTTCATTTAGAATTTTGTATTATATTAAGTAATATACTCTGATTGCAAAAAAATACAATATATTTGATATTAATATTCGATTAAAATCTTCTTAATTCTACAACGCAAAGTATTCGCTCTCCCATTCCCTCTAACCTCATCACAAACCTTTATAATTCCCCACTGCCTTTTAGGCGTCACTCCTTTTTCTATAAAGAGCTGCTACACTTTTTACAACTATCACAGCCGATAAAGTAAAAAAGCTGAAATTACTGAGAGTATGCAGGGGTACCTGTAAATGCATTTCGTTAGAGAGGACAGTAGGCCCTAGTGTTCGAATCAGTCAGACAAAGCGTCTTATCTTGTCTGTTCTGATACGAACACTAGAGCCTAATGTCCTGGCGTCAAAATGCATACAGATACCCCCTGCTTACTCCCAGTACTTTCAGCATGCCTTCAGCATATAGGGAAAATCATATCTGAAAACGAATTACATTCCAGGAAAGCTTCTGTAAAGCTGCAGTTGCTTCGCCTGTCTTCATTATAATAACACCATTGTTGTGAGGAACAACGTTATCGGGATTTTCTGCCGTATTTACAGCCTTCAGATCATCATGCTGCAATACGATGTGCTCAATCAGCTTTGCACCTGCAAAATCACGTAAATCAATCATCAGATCGATGCTCTCATCTAAGGAGCGGTTTACTGCAAATACAGTAAGTTCTGTATTATCCTCATTCATCACACCGAGGGCTTCAACATAAGGAACGTCTTTTATGCTTTTCGTATTATATTTCTCACTTTGTACTACGGGAGCGAAGACAGTACCCCTTCCGTAATTGGAAGCGTGCATGAATGGGTAGAATATCGTCTGTGCCCAGGCAACACCGCCGTTTTCTGTCATGATAGGCGCAATTACATTAACCAGCTGTGCCAGACAGGCCATCTTCACCCTGTCACAGTTTTTCAACAGAGTAATCAGCAGACATCCTACAACGAGTGCGTCTTCAAAGTTATAGATATCCTCCAGCTGATGGGGAGCAATCTGCCAGCGTTCCAGTTTCTTATCACCTTCGCAGCTATGGAACCATACATTCCATTCATCAAAGGAAAGATTGATTGTTTTATTGGAATGCTTCACAGCCTTCACATAATCACAGATGGCTGTAACTGATTTAATAAATTTATCCATATCAAGGGAGCAAGCCAGGAAAGCTGCTGGATCATTGTCATAGTTACTGTAGTAATTATGTAGGGAAATGTAATCAACATAATCATAGGTATGCTCCAAAACTGTTGCTTCCCACTTGCCAAAAGTAGGCATCATGAGACTGGAACTGCCGCAGGCTACTAATTCGATGGAAGGATCCAATTCTTTCATTACCTTTGCCGTCTCACAGGCAGCGCGGCCATATTCCTCTGCCGTCTTTGCACAGATCTGCCAAGGCCCATCCATCTCATTGCCCAAACACCATACTTTAATATTGAAAGGTTCTTCAAAACCATTTGCCCGGCGCAGGTCGCTGTAGTAGGTTCCCTTCGGGAAATTACAGTATTCCAGAAGCTGGCGTGCTTCCTCGGGGCCTCTGGTGCCTAAGTTCACCGCCTGCATTACTTCTGTTCCCACACGTTTTGCCCATTCCTGGAATTCATCAATTCCAACTTCATTGGTTTCGATGGTGTGCCAAGCAAGCTCCGCTCTTCTCGGACGTTTATTCTTATCACCGGTTCCATTCTCCCAATTATAGCCGGATACGAAATTACCACCTGGATATCGAACAATCGGAACCTTTAATTCTTTCACGAGCTCCATTACATCCTTACGAAAACCCATTTCATCTGCAGTCTGATGATCCGGTTCATAAATTCCGTTATATACTGCTCTTCCCAGGTGTTCAATAAAAGATCCGAATATTCTTTCGTCGACTTTTCCTACTGTAAAATCTTTATTTAAGATAATTTTTGCTTTCAATCAGCTCTTCCTTTCGTAATGTCAACTATGATTTTTTGTGCTTTTATGTTAACATATTGACAGTTGATTTTACAATGATGTATGATGTTTTCATACTGATATATCTCACTTTTTGAGTTGGTGATTATTTATGAAGATTAACAGAATTGGTTTAAATTACACCCATAGCCAGAACTTTGCTATCAACCGTCCTACCGGTTCCGGAGACTATCTGCTCTTATTGGTAAAATCCCCCGCTAAGCTAATGATTCATGGAAATGAGGTCATCGCGGAGAAGAATTCAATAATCGTATTTAATAAAGGTACTCCGCAATTATATAGTGCCTATAACGGAACCTACACAAATGATTTCATTCATTTTGACGCTGAAGGCGAAAGGGAATTACGTAATTTTCCCTTTGATACCTTACTCCCGCTTCCATCCATCAAGCAGGTAAACCGGATACTTCGCGATATCTATCTGGAATTCATATCAAATAATGCTAACCGGGAAGAATCCATGGATTTATTAATGCGGCTGCTTTTCGTTAAAATTAATGAAGTGGTTGCCTATAAGCCCACGAATACTGTATTATACGATTATTATGATGCGCTTCTCAACCTGCGTTCCATGATATATCGTCATCCCGAGGAGAAATGGACGATTACCAGCCTGGCACAACAGGTAAACCTAAGCACCTCACATTTTCAGCGATTATATAAAAATACCTTCGGGGTGTCCTGTATCGCCGACGTCATTGCCTGTAAAATGGAATATGCAAAGGCTTCTCTTTCCGCCACCGGAGGTACTGTCCGTGAAATTGCGGCTCTCTGTGGTTATGAAAATGAGGAACACTTCATGCGCCAGTTTAAACGGGAGGTCGGAATTACACCGACGCAGTATCGGAAAAAACTTAGAGATATAAATTAATAAATGGTAGAACGTTATCAAGGAGACCTGATATGAAGCACCGCTTACAAAGCAACAAAGGAATGCATCTGCTGTTCGTCAATGCCTTTGTATATATTTCCTTAGCTCTATATATCCCTTATACAAGCTCTTATTATTCAAAAGCAGGAATCAATGCGGTACAGATAGGAATATTGCTTACAATAGGTCCTTTGGTTTCAATTTTTATTCAGCCTTTATGGGCTGTGATCAGTGACCGCACCGGGAAAAAGAAGCGTATCCTATCCTTCGTCATTCTCGGCAGTGCCCTGACCGTATTAACCTATTATATCGGCAAAACCTTTCAAGCCTTTTTGCTGGCGGCTTTTCTATTATCCATTTTCAGCACCTCCATCATACCGCTGAGTGATGCTATTATCTTACGAAATGCCAAGAAGAATCACTATGATTTTTCTAAAATAAGACTAGGCGGAACCATCGGATATGCAATCATGGTGAATGTTTCCGGTGCTATCGTTAAAATGAATCCGCAGTGGCAGTTTGCCTTAGGCTGCATTGGCTATGTTCTCCTGCTGCTGTTTGTCCAGCTGCTTCCAAAGGATGAGATGGAGGATATCGTACCGGTTCAGCAGGTTCATTTACCGAAGCAATCCCTTAAGGAGCGCTTGAATATCCTTAAAATCTTCGAATCCAAGCAGATTTTTATCCTGCTGGCTTTTGCCTTTATCAGCCAGGTTGGCTTAAGCTTTCACTACTCCTTTCTCGGGGTGTATATGATAAAGCTGGGATTAAGCGAAGGAACGATTGGCTTCATCAACAGTGTATCCGCCATTAGTGAAATTCCGATTCTATTTCTGATTAACCGCATCTTAAAAAAAAGCAGTACGATGAAAATAACAGCCATCTCCTGCTTTTTATTAGGACTTAGAATTATGACCGTAACCGGCGGGAATATCGTGTTCCTCATCCTGGCCCAGCTTCTTCATGGACTTACCTATATGACGGTTTATTACAGCTGTGCTGTATTTATCAGCAATCATGTGAAGCCGGAAAACCAGTCCAAAGGCCAGAGCATCCTTATGATAGTACAGGGTGGTATCGGCAGCATCGTAGGCAACATCCTGGGAGGATACCTGGTTGATGCCCTGGGTCTTAAGCACGCTTATCAGTCGATGTCTCTCGTGATAGTAACAGCATCAGCTGTAATCCTGGTATGCCAGCTTATTTATCAGAAAGCCTCCGCGAAGAAAGAACTACATAATTAATTACAACTCTCTCAGGACTACATCCGTAGTCCCTTCGTTCCAACCGCCCTCAAGCCGGATAACCTTCGGATGCCCCTGATATTCCTGATAGACCATTTCCTTCAGAGCAGTTCCACCACGATATCCATGAATGATCCTGATCCGGTAGATGCTTCTGTCTGCTTTCTTAAGCACACCATCGATGCAGGTCTTTGCCTGATAAGCATTCATTCCGTGGATATCCAATTCCAGAATTCCTGAGTTTAATTTCTTCAGTGCCATCGTCAAATTCCTTTTCCTTAAATTTGTTCAATCGTTGCGCCAAAGGGCATAAGCGCCAGCTTTGCTATCTTAAAATGCTGCAGTCCAAAAGGAATGCCGACAATCGTAATACATAATATTAAACCGAATACAGCAGATTCTATGGCCAAAGGAATTCCTGTAGCAAGGAGCCAGATCAGGTTCAACAAAAATGATCCTGCTCCTCCACCATAACGAACTTCCTTTCCGAATGGGAAGAAGCTAAGCTCTGCTAATTTGAAGCATTGCAGACCTACCGGTATTCCTACAATTGTGATGCACCATAACACCCCTGCCAGCAGCCAGCTTAAGCCACTAAGAAATCCGCCGCAGATGAACCAGATAATATTTCCCAAACATCCCATATCAATTCCTCCCAATATATCGAATAATTATTTTCAAAATAGATTGTTACCGATGAATTCAGTCCTTTGTAATAACCATTCTTCTACAGAATATTACACAATCCTTTCATTTATTACATGGATTATCATATGACGAAAGTTCAGGTAAGGCAATAGCTCTTCGTGTTATCTAATCATAATTTAAGTTTCGTAATCTATACACGTTATTAGGTGTTAGAGTAATTATCTCTGTTGTAAACACCGTACATTCTATATCTCCAATTACTGTAACCTTATCATCTTCAACAAATAAAGAATTTTCTTTGGTAATACAAACACTTTGTTTCCCTTTATGAGACTGTACCAATAAATCTATGCTTCTTTCTATTATCTTTCTCTGTGTTAAAGATTTTAAGCCATTTAAACCAATACATATAGCCTAAAAAATAAGTGCAATCGTTTACCATTATGGTATAACAATTACACTTATATTGAATCTAATACATATCGATACTACTGTATACCAGCCGAACCTAAGCCTTTAACTAAGTTCCGCGCTTTTGAATGAAGAATTACACAACTTCGCTCTTATCTTCCGAATTCGGATAGGATCAAATCTTTATTCCGGTCAAGTGCCATCTGGATACTCCAGCGGTTTACGAACAATAACAGCGGATTACCCTTTAAATCTTTTATCTTCTTGGTATCCGAGGAAATGCTCAGCTTGCTGATGTCGATGTTCTTGTTCTCAATCCAGCGGATGAATTCATAAGCCAGCGACTCCATTCGGATTTCCACACCATATTCTGATTCCAGACGGAATTTCAGCACGTCAAATTGAAGGACACCGACTACTCCGACGATGATCTCCTCCATACCGGTATTATATTCCTGGAAAATCTGGATTGCACCTTCCTGTGCTATTTGAGTAATGCCCTTTAAGAACTGCTTTCTCTTCATCGTATCTACCTGACGGATCTTTACAAAATGCTCCGGCGAGAAGGTGGGAATACCTTCATAGGTAATCTTCTCATCCGGTGCACATAGGGTATCTCCGATGGAGAATATACCCGGGTCAAATACTCCTATGATATCCCCGGCATAGGCTTCTTCAATGATGGTTCGTTCGGAAGCCATCAGCTGCTGTGGCTGGGATAATCGGATTTTCTTATTCCCCTGCACATGATTTACTTCCATACCTGCCGAGAATTTGCCGGAACAGATTCTCATAAAGGCGATGCGGTCTCTGTGGGCTTTGTTCATGTTCGCCTGAATTTTGAATATAAAAGCGGAAAAATCATTATCAATCGGATCTATCTTACCTTCCGAGGATTGTCT
The DNA here is from genome assembly GCA_035564175.1 of Mobilitalea sp. Lineage (GTDB taxonomy): Bacteria > Bacillota > Clostridia > Lachnospirales > Lachnospiraceae > Mobilitalea. The sequence goes on along the minus strand of DATMUM010000190.1, from coordinate 12,125 downwards.
CGGAAGCGGTGAGGTTGTCATGGATAAATATTGCTTCAGGAAGGTTTCAACACCGAAATTGGTTAATGCGGAGCCAAAGAATACCGGTGTTAAGTGTCCCGCAAGAACCTCATCCAGATCAAATTCACTGCTGGCACCATCAATCAGTTCAATCTCATCGGTTAAAATATCATGGTTATCCTTACCGATCAGGGAGTCCAGACGCGAATCACCTAATTCCACCTCAATGTTATCCACTTCCTTCTGGCCATTATTGGCAGCATAGAAACGAGTGATGTGCTTGCTATTTCTGTCGTAAACACCTTTAAAATTCTTTCCTGAGCCAATGGGCCAGTTCATCGCACAGGTGCGAATGCCGAGTACGGTCTCGATATCATCCAAAAGCTCAAAGGTGTTCTTTGATTCACGGTCTAATTTATTAATAAATGTAAATATCGGAATATTACGCATCACACATACTTTAAACAGCTTCTTGGTCTGATTCTCAACACCCTTGGAAGCATCAATAACCATGACTGCGGAATCTGCTGCCATCAGGGTACGATAAGTATCCTCAGAGAAATCCTGGTGTCCCGGAGTGTCAAGTATATTAATGCAGTAATCCTCATAGTTGAACTGCATAACGGAAGATGTAACGGAAATACCACGCTGCTTCTCAATTTCCATCCAGTCTGATACTGCATGTCTTTCCGTCTTTTTACCCTTAACGGAGCCTGCCAGATTGATTGCACCTCCATATAATAGAAGCTTCTCTGTCAAAGTCGTCTTACCGGCATCCGGGTGGGATATGATTGCAAAAGTTCGTCTTTTCTTTATTTCATCAGCTATATTACTCAAAGTAAATCCTCCAAACATGATAAAATACTCCAGTCTATTGGAGTACCCTAATTAACAAATAAATAAATGATCAATAATCCATCTTATGATACATTCATGGTATAGTGAGTATATGTACGCTTTCCTGTCATATACAATCACAGCCGGATATCATAACCTAGTCCATGATATATTATGTGAAAGAATATTGTCAAGTTATTTCAATAGACTCGGTAAAATAAAGGTTTTCGATATGATATACGTCAAGAGGCTGTTGCAAAACCTTAACATATTTTAAAGGCATTGATATGCTCTTTATCAACATGCTAACGTCTGCAACAGCCTCTTTATAACTTCATTTCATAAGGTAATCAAGGATAATTACATCTTCCGGGGTGTCCATTCTTCCGAATAAATCAATAAAAATTTTTTTATAAGGCAGGTCCCAATCACTATGTATGAACGGTAGATATTTTCGGCTATGAATAACATTCAATAAAATAAGTTTTACTTTATACCCTCTGCTCTTTAGTTTATTCATAAACGTCAGGCAGTTACCAACAAGATAATGTGAATTATCGCACTCAACAAGTATAATTGTTTCGTTCGAGGTTCCGATCGCGTCCCACAGAGGTTGATTCATAGGTAAATAATCCAGATCTTCTTTTTTAATCTTTAGTTTCTCGCAGATTGGCCCCTGATATAAGCGGTAATGCTCATATTGTGTTTCTTTCAGGGGTGACAGCCATACGATATCCTCGATCTCTGAAGCTTTGCTGTGAATTGCATCTGTCAGTGCTTTTCCTTCATCTTCATTGATCAGCAGTTGTATCCATTGTGAATTGTCTTTTGTATCTCTTCTTTTCATGGTTCCTGGCATATTATGACCTCCCATACAAGTTGTACTGAACCATAAACGAATTAGCCAACAATTCATATAAATATGGCTTTCTTCTTATACCTTCAACCATATTATATCAATTCTGTATCTTACAAGTCAATAAAATTTACACATTTTTCCATATTTATTTGAAAATATCTGTTACAATTTCATGATTTATGAATATTATCACTATATAAAATCAATTGGTTTAATTACTAGTTGTATCCCCCGCTGATTGATCCTCCTGGTCAGCAATGGAGACATTCTTGAAGGTTGCATTAATACCAAACTTCTGCAGCATCTGTTCAAAATACGCAATTTTCGTCGGTGTCAATGCCTCCTGCATGGTAGCTTCAATCTCAATGCTGTATGTAATTCCATCCGTAGATGCAGTTTCAGTCGAGGCCTTTGAAGGATCGGTCTCTGTTAAAAAATTAAAGGAATAGGTAGCTGCAAAATTATTACCGGCCTTATCCTTCACCGCTGATGCAGGAATTGTAACGGTATAAAGGGTATCATATTTTAACTGAGTTTTTGGTGTCAGCTTAAGAAATTGACCGGTTATCTCATAAGTGAATTCTATGCTTTTTGTCTCGTTTTCCTTTAGACTGATTTTTGCAATGTTCTTTCCCTTTTGGACTGCTTCATTAAAACGAATGATAATCGTGCTTTCAATCATGATATCCGTAGCATAGTCGACCGGGTCAGTCTTCGTTATTACCGGGGCTTTGGTATCCTTCTTTGCGGCTTCAGCCGGGGTTGTCATCACAGCCGCAAGAACTAAAATAATGCACAGTAAAGATATTATTTTTCTCATATAGCTCCTCCATCAAAATACTTTTCTAATACAAACTCCTTACCTATACTAAAATATGCCATAATTAAATTATAATTCAAGCTTTCTGAATAGAAAAGCATAACTTTCTTCTTAATAAAAGCAGACAACCCCTGATCTGTCAGCTGAATTACTATTTGTAAGCAATATTCAGGAGAACAAGCAAAACTTTTGGACCAGGCTGAAAGCACTTTTTGTGAAGGATGAGTAAAAGAATAAACTGAAAGCACTCTTTATAAAGGATGCGTAAAAAAATAAAGAGTTTGCCTCGGCAAACTCTTTATTTTAATTCTCCGCAGATCTCTCGTAAAACCTCAATAAATTTCTGTGTAGTCAGTGATATATTTTTATTTCTATTATAGACCAGATTATAAGGATAGTCGCAATTGTCATATTCAACCTTTAAAGCCTTGAGTATCCCCATCTCAAGCTCAGTTTTCACTGCATGATATGGTATTATTGATATCCCGAGGTTAGCGTATATCGCATGCTTGATTGCATCAATACTCCCGAGATACATGCTGATGTTCTCCGGTATATTAAATCTCTCTATAAATAACCGAAAACATGTATACAGCTGTGAGGCTTTCTCGTGAACGATAAAGCTTTCCTCCATCAGATCTTCGATTTCAATCTTCTCCTTTAAGCATAGTGGATTCATAGGAGAAGCTATCACCATCAGCTTATCATGGAACAGTTTTTCAGAGAATACATGACTGCTGTAGCTGCAATTACCGCCGTTCACTGCTACATCCAGTGTCCCGTTTTCGATGAGCGTTGTAATCTCTGAAGTATTTGCAATATGTAGTTTGATGGTAACCGTTGGATATCTTTTCTTCATTTCCCCGATGACTATGGGTAATATATAGGTTCCCGGCGTATTACTTCCCCCCAGATTAATTGTTCCTCCGCAGTAATTATTCCGGTTTGCAATATTGCTTTCCATTTCTTCAATCAGGGCAAATATTTTCTTGGTATATTCATACAGCATATTACCGTCTTGTGTAAGATAAATCCTGTTGCCGGTTTTATAAAATAATTTAAAATCACCCTGGGTTTCCAGTTTCTTAATCTGTATGGATAAGGCCGGCTGGCTTATATGAAGAGCTTCAGATGCTTTCTTAAAGCTGGAATACTTTGCTATCGTATTAAAAATTTCCAAATAGTGAAGATCCATATCCTACTCCTTAGCTAAATTATGATGGCAATATATTTCATTTATCGGTGTCATTTATAATATGTATTAGTAAACTGTAAATACTAGGTGTATGATGTATAATGAGTTAAACTTTTAACAATTGCATAGAGGGGGTGGAGTTATATGTCAGATGCAATTTTAATACCCTTACAAGTATTCGGCCTTGGATTTGTTATTTCTATGTGTATTGCAGTAATAGTTAAATTATTATTGGAAGCTATTAAATACTTTACTCGCAATACGAAAGAAACGCAAGTATAATCTTAATCTATGAAATTAAATTACAGGAAAGACAGGTGATTATTATTAATATTTTAGATTTATTTCAAGGAATCGGAACCATGTTTATTCAGGATCCGTTAATCGTTATTTTTCGTATCTTGCTTATTTTTCTTGGTATCCTTCTCGTATATCTTGGTGCAAAGGGTGTATTAGAGCCTCTGATCATGATTCCGATGGGCTTCGGTATGTCAGCAGTGAATGCCGGTGTATTATTCATGACCTCTACCCAGGTTGGTAACCTCTTTATTGATCCGATGGTTACGAAAACCGATGATTTGATGAATATTCTGCAGATTGATTTCCTGCAGCCGATTTATACATTAACCTTCAGCAATGGCCTTATTGCCTGCCTGGTATTCATGGGTATCGGTGTTATCTGTGATATCGGAATGGTACTTGCCCATCCGTTTATCGGTATGTTTATCGCCATGTGTGCGGAGCTTGGTACAGTTGCAACCTTCCCGATAGCAAAGCTTCTAGGTCTGTCAAATGGTGAAGCTGCAGCGGTTTCCGTTATCGGCGGGGCTGACGGTCCTATGGTGCTCTTCACGTCTTTGACCTTGGCGAAGGATTTATTCGTTCCGATTACTATCGTTGCATATCTTTACTTAAGCTTAACCTATGGCGGTTACCCCTTTCTGATCAGATTAATGATTCCTAAGGAGCTTCGCGGTAAGGTTATTGTAGCCAAAAATAAAAAAGTTGAAAGAATTACCTCCAAAGAAAAGCTTGTATTTGCAGTCATCGCAAATGTACTTCTTTGCCTTCTGTTCCCTGTTGCAGCTCCTTTATTCCTGAGCTTCTTCATCGGAATTGCCATCCGTGAATCAGGCATAGATAAGTACATCAAACTGATTGAAGAAGTATTCCTTTACGGTGCTACCTTCTTCCTTGGTCTTATGTTAGGTGTACTGTGTGATGCACAGACAATTCTGAATCCTAAGATTTTAATATTATTACTGTTAGGTATGCTCGCTCTTCTGTTATCCGGTATCGGTGGTATCATCGGTGGCTACTTGGTATACTTCTTTACGAAAGGCAACTTTAACCCGGTTGTCGGAATCGCCGGAGTTTCCTGCGTACCTACGACTGCAAAGGTTTCCCAGAAGGAAGTATCTAAGATTAATAAATTAAGTTTTGTTATGGAATACGCCTTGAGTGCCAATATCTGCGGTGTAATAACCACTGCAATTCTAACGGGTATCTACATAACCCTGCTCAAATAAAAAAACCGAAAATTGATGTACAAACTTACGATTAAATCTCGTTCATGATAAGAGGCATATGCAGATCTGTCCGCCAACTATTCTGCATATGCTTCTTTTTATGCCCAGAATTAGGAATCTTTTCTTTGATTATCTGTCACTTCCTTCATTCCCAGTAACTTTATATAGTAATAGTTCCTGTTTATCGTGTAAAATGGGCTATGCGCCATAGCACCATTACATCCAAGAGATAGAAGGAGGTTTCTATGAAACGTATAAAGAAGATACTGGTAATTACATTGTGTTTCCTATTATCATTTCCGGCAGCTGCAGCAAATGCAGCGGATTATACCGTAGTTGCAAATGACTCCCTCTTTAAGATCAGTCAATTATTCAATACCAGCGTAGATACCCTAAAGCAGGATAACTATATCAGCTCTAATACGATTAATCCTGGTCAGGTATTATATGTTCCGTCCCATGTATATACAGTAAAAAGCGGTGACACCATTTACCTGATCGCAACCAGGTACAAGATCCCCGTAGCATCCTTAAGAAAAGCTAACAATAAGTGGGATGATAAGATTATCATAGGCCAGAAACTCGTTATTCCTGGTGTACAGCAGGTGAAAACCTCTGATAATGTTATCTCTTATACAAGCAGTGATGTTGACTTGCTGGCAAGACTTATTGAAGCTGAGGCAGGCGGCGAATCTCTTCAGGCGAAAATCGCAGTCGGTGCTGTCGTAGTAAACCGCGTTCAGAGCAAGCAATGGGCATCTACGATTACCGGTGTCATTAACCAGAAAATCGATGGATATTACCAGTTCACACCGGTAAAAAACGGTACCATAAGGAATACGGCTTCTTCCGCATCCGTAAAGGCCGCATGGACTGCATTATATGGTGCTGATCCAAGCAACGGAGCTATCTACTATTTTGATCAGACTTGTACGAATCAATGGTTATGGTCCAAGCCTCAGACAGCGCAAATAGGTCACCTGGTATTTGTAAAATAAGATCACAATAAAAAGGTCAATGCCTGCTGACGGTCGTCACAGGCATTGACCTTTTTGATAAATTGTATTAATAAGTAAGCGTCTACCTATTAAACATATATGACCTATAAAATCTCTACTATTTCAATATCTCTTTCCTTTGTCAGATTAAGAAACTCATTCTCACAACGGATCAGCGGTCTTGTTCTTTCTTCCGGATTAACATAGATTATTTCGCCCACTTGTTCATTATTCAAGCGTACTGTATTGCCGTAATAGAAATTCTGTATATTATGAATAAAGATCTGGCATATCATGGGATCAAGGCATCCAAAGCTGCACTCCTGGATCTCTTCTATTGCCTTGAAGGGTGAGCTTTTCGGATGATAACATTTTGTAGCCGTAATTGCATCATACGTATCCGCAATTGCTATTATCCTTCCATACAGGCTGATTTCCTTATCCTTCAGCTTCCCGGGATAGCCGGTTCCATCCATTCTTTCATGATGGGACAAAACCCCGAACAAAACCTCCTGTTCCAATTCTCCCAAGCCTTCCAGTATCTTATAGCCTAAGTAGGGATGTGATCTTACAGTTGCCATTTCACCCTCGGTAAGTTTCCCTGGCCTGTTCAACAGACTGTCCTTGATTTTTGCTTTACCGATATCATGGAGCAATCCCGTAAGTACCAGGTTAATCAAATCCGAATTATTTAAATTCATCCATTTTCCGATGGCGAAGGAGATAAATGCTACATTTACAGGATGGGAATACATATAAGGATTTTTATCCTGTACACTATTCAACAAATTCAAGATATTCGAGTTTGAATCAAGCACCCGGCATATATGCCCTGCACAGGTCTTAACAGGTGTAAGGTTAATACTTCTGTTAAACCGAACGTCCTCTACGAGACTTTGGGATATTCGAATGGATTGATGATAGGTTTCCTCAAAATGAACCATAGAATCACTCTCTTTCCGTCATTCTTATAATGTATTGTTAGCTGTTAATTCAGGATTACTTCGTAATACTTACATAATCCGGTCTCCGCGATAGCTCCTGTATCAAGACCAAAGTCACTGTATCTGCAGGTCCAGCATTCCTTACATCAAAGGAACGTAAATATCGCTGATCAAAGTTAATAATATACAGCTTCTCCCAAAAAACAATATACCTGGCACGATTGGTCATTTTATGGCATAATTGGACACCGAAGTACATCTGCAGATAATCATTTTTCATTTTAAATATTCAGAACAAATCTAGCTGTAAATACGTTATCTTTAGCACCGAAATATGCCGTTCCATGATAACGCTGTACCGTATAGGTAATACTTCTGGTACCAATTCCACCTCCGATTTTCGTGGATACAGGTATATCCTTTTCAAAGTGTATATCCTCCGAACAGGAATTAGCAAAACCGATTGCCAGTCGTTTTCCATTATAATGCGCTTCCACTTTTATAAATCGATGTTCGCTGTTAGGAAGCCTGAGGCAAGCATTGTGAGCATTTTCAAAGGCATTGGCAAACAATGCTGACAACTCCATCGGTTCAATACTTAGTATTTCCGGTACATCGGTTTTAATTTCGACTGCTATCTGGGCCTTCCTTGAACGTTCTACCCACAGACAGAGGATGCTGTTTACCGCCGGATGCATACAGTATTCTTCTTTTGGAACCTCAAGCATACCCCTCTGCCCCTTAAGATAAGACAACGCTTGATCTGTGTTGCCAGCTTCCAGAAGTTCAATCAGCTCCTGCATATTATGACGCATATCATGCCAACGGCGGTTTGTCTTCTCAGCGTCTTCCTTAAACTGTTCAAATTGATCATATTGGGCTTTGTTCTGCATGGAAAGAATTCGTTTTTGCTCCTGGATCAGATATTTCTCGTGGAGCTGGTCAAAAAAATAATTTATCACAAGGAAAACCGCAGCCAGTATCAGTATTATCACCATACAATCGAAGAAAACATCGGAAAAATCACCATTTTGGCTATAAGCATAATATTTATAATAAAGTGCGCCAGAGCCAAGCAAAGGCAGAATACTGTAGATACCCCAACCCTTTTCTATCTCCTCCTGTAGCAGCTTGTAACGGTCACGTACCTGTGTATGTAAAAAATAAAACAGAAGGGCAAAGATGATAACACGTGAAATATTGAACCAACTGTAGCCTTCTTCCATCATATCCGACAACTCTTTGGAAGGGACAGAAATGGAGAAATTTAAAAAGATGGTGACTATGATAGTGAATAAATCACGTAAATCACGCCTTTTCGATATATAGAAAAATGTCAGGAAGGCCGGGATATCCATGATAATGAAAAAACATTTCGCATAGATATCAAAGCCAAAGGACAGTAGAATTGAGCTGCATACCGAAACCTGAAACACAAATTCGAATGCCAGAATAAGAAAAAGCTTCTTCGGACGGTAACGGAATTCCCCCAGATCCAAGACGGTAAGCTGTGCCGTGAACAGTGTTATTGCCGGCATACAGATTGCAGAATAATCCATATTAAATGCCCTCCAGTACATAACCCGTATAACGGTCAAGAAGTTCCCTATATTGTCTGCGCTGCATGGGGAGCTGATTTTTATCTTCAAACAGAATAGAACGCGGAGTTACTTCTTCTATTTTCTCCAGATTAAGAATGTAAGTACTGCCGCATTTATAGAAACGGTTGTCAAAGGAGAGTAGCTCAAATAATTCCGTGGATGTCATACGGATGATAAGACTGCTTCCATCTGCGAAATGAAGATGCTGGATATGTTTATCCGTTTCCGAATAGATGATGTCCTTCAGAAAGATTTTATGAAGACCCTGAGAGGATTTCAGGAGGATATGCAGCTTTTTATTCTTACCAATTGCAGTCATAGCCATATGCAGCGCATCCTCTAACTGCACCTGTGTATAAGGCTTTACAAGATAATGAGCTGCATGCAGAGAAAATGCCTCAACTGCATGGGAGGGTGATGTTGTTAAGAATATAATCTGGCACTCATCGTGGCATTCCCTTAAGTGATAAGCCAACTCAATCCCGGACATCTCAGGCATATAAATATCCAGGAGTAAGATATCCATCCGTTCTTTTCTGCTGATATACTGTTCCAGTTCAATCGGAGATGCGAAGGTAATAAGCTTAATCTCGTGTCCGCAGTGGGCTTCCATGTAGGAATGGCACATTTCTTTGGTCTTATCCAGTTCTTTTAAATTGTCATCACAAATTGCTATCGTTATCATATGTATTATTCATCTTTTGCATATCATCTGCAAAATTTCATCCTAAGTTAAATAGTAAAGTTTCCGTAAAAATATAAGTATTTTTAACTATTATATCTTTCCTGTCAATTTTTATCAATCAAATATTCATACGTACTGATAAAATAATGCCGCTGCCCGATATAAATCAGACAACGGCATTGGAGTTCTCACTATTCAACTATGACACCCTTTTGAAGCATTACATTGGCGTAGAGTGCCATTTCACTGGTAGCAATTATTGCATATGCGGTCTTTGCTTCTTCATAGAAGGCAAAGCGTTCAATCGTTCCGATTGCCATCGCTCCTCTTGGATCGTATTTGGCTACGATTTCTTTATATGTTTCCCAGATAGGAGTCTCGACTGTATCTCCCGGCATTACCTCCATCAAGCTGACCGGATACTCCGTATAAGTATCCAGCGGGAATAATTGTAGAATCGCATCCAATAATTCCGGTACGCCATGTCCGTCACAGCGGATCACAATTGCATTCCTGCCCATGGACTCAGCAGGGAAGTTGCCATCTGCTATTACGATGCGGTCACTATGCCCCATTTCACATAGAACTTTTAATAACTCAGGTGATAAGATCGGCGGTATTCCCTTTAACATATTAAAGCCCTCCTGTATGCCGTTCTACGGCATTATTCTTATTTATTTTGTTATAGTTGCGTCCATATCCCAAAGATCTTCCCATCCCTTTGCATTCTTCCATAAGAATACCTGTCCTTTGATCAGACGGCAGTTTTTATCTACTCCTTTTATTAGCTCCATCTCTTCTTCGGTTAATGGATCCTCCGTACAACATTTTAAATTATTGATGTACTGTTCCTCTTTTACAGAGAAGGGAATTGGAACCTGTCCTCTCTGCACAGCCCATTTCAGACATACGATTGCAGGATGTACCTTATGGGCATTTGCGACTTCCACAATTTCCGGAAGCTGTGTATCAGCGATATCCTCGGCAGTACGATCTCTTTCCGGCCTGGAGGGTGAACCAATCGGACAATAACCGATCGGAACCATCTGGTGAGCTATAGCATAGTCAAATAACTCCGGCTGCTGAAAGCTTGGATGAAGCTCCATCTCAAGAGCTGCCGGCTTAATGCAGCACAGGGGAAGTACCGCTTCCAGCTTCGGGATTGTCATATTAGACATACCAATCTGTTTGACAAGACCCATCTCAACCAGCTGTTCACACTGCTTCCAGGTATTCATGAATTTCTCAGCACTGAACGGCTTCGAATCCGGATTTCTGGAATTGCCGTCACAGCCGGGAGCATGATAGTTCGGGAAAGGCCAATGTATAAAGTATAAATCAATATATTCCAGTTGTAAATCCTTAAGACTCTTCTTACAGGAATTGATGACATCCTCATGTTTATCATTCCAAACCTTTGAGGTTATGAATAGTTCCTCTCTTGTAACTACCCCTTCCTGTATGACACGATGAAGCACTTCGCCGATTTTATCCTCGTTCTGATATACTGCTGCACAATCGATTAAGCGATAACCTACTTTAATTGCTTCGTATATTGCTTCCGATACCTGACCTGCATTATACTTATCGGAGCCAAAGGTTCCTAGTCCTACCATGGGGATTGAAGCACCGGTATAGAGCTTTATCTGAGGTACGGCCTTCACATTCACTTTTTCGTTCATATGCCACCTCATATTATTTATTTTGGTCGCCAAATACTACAGCTACTTTACCACAGTTACCGCCTGCCATCAGAGCATAGGCCTCCCTGGCCTGCTCTAACGGGAATTCGTGTGTAATCAGATCCTCCGGATGTATGTTCCAGCGCACCAGACGCTCAACGAGCTCTTCCATTCTCCATAAGCTTGTTACCCAGGAACCATAGATTGTCTTCTGTCCATGGATGATATCCGGGCTTGGATTGAAGGTGCAGTTACCGCCCTCACCGACAAAGGCAATTTTGCCCCATTCACGGGTTGCACGGATTGCTAACTGTCTTCCTGCGTCATTAGCACTTGCATCGATGGCGCGTTCAACACCGCGTCCGCCGGTTACTTCAAGAATCTGTTTTAAGGTATCCTCACCGGGCTTAAATACATGATCAACAAGACCAAGCTTCTTAGCAAGCTCCATACGGTAATCACTGAACTCCACGCCGATTAACTGATTCGCTCCCATCGCTTTTGCAACCATTAATGCTGCTAAACCTACCGGGCCAAGACCTGTAACAAGAACCGCATCATTTCCGCAGACACCGATTTTTTCGATAGCCTCATACACAGTTCCAAAACCACAGGCAACCTGGGCACCATCCTTATAGGTTAATTCATCCGGAAGTGCGATTAAGTCCTTCTCATCTGCCAGAATATATGGTGCCATACCGCCGTTTCTCTGCCAGCCGTAGGCAGCACGATGGGGGCTGGAGCAGGAAATATAATAGCCTCTGCGGCAGTCATTACATACACCGCAGCCGGAGATATGATAAATGATAACTCTGTCGCCTTTTTTGAATCTTTTTAAACCCTCACCCTCTTCAATAATTATACCACATGGCTCATGTCCTGCAATCATTCCAGGGGTATAACCTTCCGGTCCTTTTCCAAGATGCTCTCTGTAGATACAACGAATATCGCTTCCGCAGATGGTAGTTGCTTTTG
>DATMUM010000189.1:0-16952 GCA_035564175.1 Mobilitalea sp. | reverse complement strand
AACATTACTGTTACAAATCCAAGACTCGCTACTGATGGTGCGGCTACACTTTATCAGATGGGGGTTCCACCCATTAAATTAAGTCGCCCTTAGCTAGGCGCACTGACTCTCAAATCATAAATATGTGATTATAGCAAAATGTCCTATAGTGCCGGACACTGCTTCTTAATCACTAGCAACTAACATCTATAACCATAATAGCATTTCTCTTTAATAAAATGAAGACAAACATTCCTATTTCTAATTACGAAATTATACGGAATGCAATCAGAAGGCCTTCTGCCTATGAATTATGTAGCATATAAACATACTTTACTTTAATACAGAATATACGATGCTATCCATTTGTGCACCAATGCTTGACCGATAGGACTTCTCCAATCATCCTCCAGATCATGGTGGCATATCTGACCGAGCCCTTTACGTTCATGATGACAAAACCGGCATTCCAGCGGAGCAAATCCTGTACCATGGAGCTCACACAATCCATCATGAAAGAAATTACACCCGAATCTGGAAAACTCCTGATATGCAAATTTCTTCTCGCAGCCTTTAAATGCAGGAGAAAGAACTCCATAAGACCGATCTGGTGACAACTCCAACATCATTCTTGCTCCGTAACCGGCAGTCAATGCTTTCGCTGCTTCCTCAACCGTCCACCAGCCAGGCCGAAGGCAGAAAGCCTTGCAGATATCACAGCTGCAGGGCTTCGAAGGCGTGTACTTATCGTATAGTGATACTTGTCGCTTCACCTTCATCCGATTCATGAGGAATCCTCCCAATAAAATCAATTAATTCTGAAGTCATTCCCTCCGGTCGTTATTCAAGCGTAATATGTTGAAGCTCCGCTGGATTCCCAGCCAGGCAGTGCATATGAGCAACGTATCATTCGTTTTCTGCAATTTATCCGTTATTGGATTTTTTAATATATTATTTAGGTTTTGTGAGACATTACTGTTTTTTCATAAGTTCACAGAAGAAAGTCAAGGTTTTTACCATATACTTAACAACAGACTGGATATCTGCATACCCGTTTTTAGCCATGAAATACTCTTTGGTTAAAGCGATGGAGACATAATTATACTGTTCTGCGAACATACGGGCATCGACGGGTTTAACAAGTTCCCTCTCCATCATTTTATGAATCATCCGCTCATAATAGTCCGCAGGCTCGTTTACAACATATTTATAATACATCTCGGCAGCTCTGGGGTTTCTATACTTTTCAAGATTTATAATCATTGCCGTATTCGCAAGGATATCACTTATATGGCTGCCAACATGGAATACAATATTCTTAAATATTTCCTCCGGCTGCATAATCGCAAGCATCTGATCCAATTCTTCTTCCGATGGCCTCGTCTGCGGTACCATCCGGATAAAATGGTCAAATAATGCATCCAGGATGTCGGCTTTACTTCGAAAATGATTATAAAGAGAGCTTTCCTTAATACCTACCGCTTCAGCGATAGTCCGTACCGCCACTCCGTCATACCCCTGTTTTGCAAACAACTTGGCTGCTGTCTCCATGATTTTCTGGGTTGTTTCGATGCCACGTCTTCTCTTTTGAATATTCTGATTAACTTCTAAGTTCATCAAAGTCTCTCCTTGTTGTCTTCCTGCTATTAGATTACTATCATATATTAGTTTTGTCAATACTTATACTAGCGTTTGTTAGTTTTAAATATGTTTGGATCTTTTTGTCTTAACAATTTCTGATGTTGGTGTTACTGCTAATTTTACACACAAAAAAACACGATTGAAAATTCAACCGCGCTGATATTTGTTTTTATAATCGAGTTGGCAAGATTTGAACGAGTTCAAATCTACAAACCTAAAAATATAATCGAGGTGACAGGATTTGAACCTGCGGCCTCTACGTCCCTAACGTAGCGCTCTAGCCAAGCTGAGCCACACCTCGATGTAACCTACATCTCCTGTATATTAATCATAAAGGAAATGCGAAGCTGCTGGGCGGACTTGAACCGCTGACCTCTTCATTACCAATGAAGTGCTCTACCGTCTGAGCTACAGCAGCAAATATGTTCTATATCAAACATATATGCCTGTTATCAATCAACTAAGTGTTATATGTTAGTAAGTAAGTCTGTCACCACTAAAATGATTGTTTATCTACCAGCCGTGATTAAGTAATCAACATCATTATTGATCTAAATCACTTTGAGTACCTGGTTCAACTTTGTTTTAATTCTTGTTAATGCATTATCTATTGTCTTCGGTTCTTTTTTAAGAACTTCTGCAATCTGAAGATACTTCAGATCCTGCATGTACAAATACAAAACTTGTTTCTCTAGGTCGCTCAGACGCCTTACAAGTTCATATTCTATCATACTGGTATTCTCTTTGTCAATAACTAATTCTTCTGGATTTGACACATATTTTTCAGTAATTATGTCAACCAATGCTTCCTTCTCTTCCGTATCACTATTCTCGCTGTAAGCGGGTGTATATAAGGAAATATAGGTATTCAGAGGGATATTTTTCTTCCGGTTGGAGGCTTTAATAGCGCTATAAATCTGTCTCGAGATACATAAATCAGCAAAATTAAAAAATGAATTATCTTTATCGGCTTGGTAATCACGGATTGCTTTATATAATCCGATCATACCCTCCTGGATTAAGTCATCCTTATCTCCACCAATTAAGAAAAGCGCCTTTGCCTTACTGCGAACCAGATACTTATATTTCTCCAGAAGGTAGTCTATTGCAGGCTGGTCTTCGGCTTGAATTCTGCTAACGATTTCTTCATCTGATAATGCATCATATTTCACTGCTGAATTCATGATTGCCTCCATAATACCTCTACGACATCATATCACATTATAAGCTCTCCAATATTAATAGAGCAAATTAGGTATTAATTTGCTCTATTAATATGCTAATTAATTCGTTGTCTGACAATCTCATATGCCATGATTCCCATAGCTACGGATGCATTCAATGAATCAACCTTACCATACATCGGAATTTTAGCGGTAAAATCACATTTTTCTTTCACAAGTCTTCCGACGCCCTCGCCTTCGCTTCCGATGACAAGGCCAATCGGTCCCTTCAGATTAAGCTTGTACATCAATTCTCCATCCATATCGGCACAGACAAACCAAAGACCTTTTTCCTTCAATTCTTCAATGGTGACAGCAAGGTTCGTAACCTTTGCAACAGGAAGATAATTCAAAGCTCCCGCGGACACTTTCGCTACCGTTGCCGTAAGGCCTACAGCACGTCTCTTCGGAATGATAACTCCATGTGCACCCGCCTGATGCGCAGTTCTGATAATTGCACCAAGATTATGAGGATCCTCGATATTATCAAGAAGAATAATGAAGGGTGCCTCATTTTTCTCTTCCGCTGCTTTTAAGATATCTTCGACCTCAGCATATTCATAGGCAGCTGCATATGCAATGACTCCCTGATGCTTCTCGGTTTCGGACATCTGATCCAAACGTTCCTTTTTCACATAAGTTATGATGCAATCCGTCTTTTTCGCTTCCCTGACTATGGATTTCACCGGTCCATCCTGACAGCCGTCCAGTACGAACAGGCGGTCAATGGTTTTGCCCGAACGGAAGGCCTCCATAACAGCATTACGTCCTTCTATTGTAAACTCTTCATATCTCATTAAGATACCAAACCTTTCCATCATAACTTTCAATAATTCTTTGTAGGCAACTATTTTGCCATTGAATAGTTACCTTAAATAACTTTTTGAAGGTAACTATTTTTCACTGAATAGTTACCTTAAATAATTTTTTTGAAGGTAACTATTTTTCACTGAATAGTTACCTCTAAACTACTATTCTTTATCAAAATGCAGTTTTTCATCCATCCTGCCCTAATCAGATTATAGTTATTATACGCGATACATCTCATCATAATATTTCTGATAATCGCCTTTGGTTACATGCTCCATCCAATCCGTATGCTTCAGATACCATTCAATCGTTAATTTTATACCCTTATGAAATGGTGTCTCGGGTTCCCAGCCAAGCTCCGATTTAATTTTATCCGGTGCGATCGCATATCTGAAATCATGTCCCTTGCGATCTTCAACGTAAGTAATCAGATCATGGCTCACATTGCTCCGTCTTAAGTCACCCTCCGGCAAAATCTCCAGCAAGGTATCAATGATTGTTGTAACTATCTCTATATTTCTCTTCTCATTATGTCCGCCTACGTTATAAATCTGACCCACTCTGCCGTTTTCTGCAACCATATCGATTGCTTTTGCATGGTCCTCCACATAGAGCCAGTCTCTTACGTTCTTACCGGTTCCATAGACAGGCAGCTTCTTTCCGCTTAATGCATTATTGATCATTAACGGGATGAGCTTCTCAGGGAACTGATAAGGTCCGTAATTGTTGCTGCATCTGGTGATGTTAGCCGGGAAATGGAAGGTATCCACGTAGGATTTCACGATGAAATCTGCGGAAGCCTTACTTGCAGAATAAGGGCTGTGAGGATCCAACGGGGTTGTTTCATAGAAATAACCCTCATCTCCCTCTAAAGCTCCATATACCTCGTCCGTAGAAACCTGTACATACTTTTTACCGGGCAAGTATCCGTCCGTTGTCTCCCAGGCCATTTTCGCTGCATTGATCAGGTTCAAGGTTCCAAGAACATTGGTATTCACGAATACTTCGGGATTGCGGATACTTCTGTCCACATGGCTCTCCGCTGCAAAATGAATTACCCTGTCAATATCATAAGTCTCAAAGACCTTGATGATAGCTTCTTTATCACAGATATCAAGCTTCAGGAATTTATAATTCTCCCGTGCTTCAACCTCTTTTAAGTTTTCCAGATTGCCTGCATAGGTAAGAGCATCAAGATTTATTACTTTTACATCATTGTTATATTTTTTAAATAGATACAATATAAAATTCGATCCGATAAAGCCGGCTCCACCAGTAACGAGATATGTTCTCATGTTTTCTTCCTCACCTTTATCTATATTTCCAGTATAAGTACCAGATGTCATACGCTTATTAGTAAATTGCTATTTATCTGTTCCCATATATTCTTTTAAAGCATCCTTCCAATCCTTCATGACATATCCATGTCTTTCACGAAGTGCCTTATTATCAAGTATGGAGTACATCGGACGTTTTGCCGGAGCCGAATATTCTGAGGCCGGAATAGCTTCAACCTGAACCACTTTTCCCGCTTCCTTGAATATAGTTACGGCAAAATCATACCAGCTGGTACTACCCTCGCAGGTTGCATGATAGATACCATAGCTTTCCGTCTCCATTAAGAAAATGATAACTCTTGCTAGCTCCAGAGCACTGGTCGGAGTGCCGAACTGATCAGCGACAACTCTTATCTTGTTACCGCTTTCTGAAAGACGGAGCATGGTTTTCACGAAATTCTTACCTTCTCCAAAGACCCAGGCCGTACGAAGAATAAAGGATTTCTTACAATACTGGAGAACGAACTCATCCCCTGCCTGCTTGGTCCTTCCGTATGTACTTTCAGGGTTCGGTTTATCCTCTTCAATATAAGGAGTATTACCTGCACCATCAAACACATAGTCGGTTGATATGTGTACCAGCTTAGCCCCGCTCTTCTCTGCTGCCTGTGCCAGATTCTTCGGTCCGAGAGCATTGATCTTGTAGGCTTTATCCTGTTCACTCTCACACAGATCCACTGCTGTCATCGCGGCACAGTTAATGATTATCTCAGGATTTACACGCTCCATATATTCCTTCACTAATTTGTCGTCTGTAATATCAAGTGCAGTTATTTCCTCATCGGTACTAGCAAATGCATCGGTTCGGAATAATTCATACTCAGCACGGTCTCTTAATAAACGATAAAGTGCCAGACCCAATTGCCCCGATGCTCCGGTTATCATAATCCGTTTCATCTTATTCCCGTATCATCCGTTTATCCCTTACGCTGATAATCGGATACTTCCTTTCTTAATTTTTGATATAAATCTTATTATATTATAAATCAAACGTAATTCCGCTTTTCCTTAATGTCGGATGCTTTACATCCTTATCCGATAAAATCGGAGTCATGCCCTCTTCAAAGGGCCAGGCAACTGCGATATCGCTGTCATTCCATAGAATTCCGCCCTCATCCTCAGGATGATAATAATCAGTGCATTTATACGAAAATACCGCCATCTCGGAAAGCACCAGAAAACCATGGGCAAAGCCTGCCGGAACATAGAACATCTTCTTGTTCTCTTCGGAAAGTACGACTCCGTAGCATTTACCATAGGTAGGAGAATTCTTGCGAAGGTCTACCGCTACGTCATAAACTGAACCGCTGAGTACGCGTACCAATTTACCCTGGGGATGTTCCTTCTGGTAATGAAGGCCTCGCAGAACACCTTTTCTTGAGGAAGACTGGTTGTCCTGAACAAAAACCATCGGCAGTCCTGCTGCCTTAAAATCCTCATAATGATAGGTTTCCATGAAATAGCCTCTGGCATCCCCGAAAACCTTCGGTTCTATTACATACACGCCTTCTATCTCACATTGGTTAAAAATGAAATTTCCCATATAAATCCTATATAACCCATCCTTTTATAGTTGATCGGATTATATCTTCCTTTCCGCTAAACGCCATGATATGTAACACCAATAATATTATAAGCCATTTGCTACATCAAACAAATATCTGCCGTACTCGGTCGTTTTCATGGATTCAGCGAGTGCAAGCAGCTGATCTCTATGAATAAAGCCCTGCTTATAAGCAATTTCTTCAATACAGGAGATATATAAGCCCTGCCTCTTCTGAATGGAAGACACAAAGTTCGCAGCCTCAAGTAAGGAATCATGGTTACCGGTATCTAACCAAGCCATGCCGCGTCCCATCAACTCAACCTTCAAAGCGCCCTTTTTCAGATACTGGTTATTCACCTCTGTGATTTCCAGCTCGCCACGGGCGGATGGCTTAATATTTTTTGCGATAGAAATAACTTCATTATCATAAAAATAAAGACCGGGAACCGCATAATTGGATTTCGGAACCTTCGGCTTCTCTTCGATATCTGTTACTGTACCATTCTCATCAAAAGCTACAACACCATAGGAAGTTGGATCCTTTACATAATAGCCGAAGATCGTTGCTCCCGTCTCACGTTCAGCAGCATTCTTCAGCATCCCGGTAAAGCCCCTTCCGTAGAAAATGTTATCGCCAAGAACCAGGGCAACACGGTCATTTCCGATGAATTCTTCACCAATGATGAAGGCTTCAGCCAAGCCCTTCGGTGCGCTCTGTACCTTATACTCCATATGCAGCCCAAGCTTACTGCCATCACCGAACAGCTCCTTAAAATCTACGATATCACGAGGAGTTGAAATTATTAAAATATCCTTAATACCCGCCAGCATAAGCACTGACAGCGGATAATATATCATTGGTTTATCGTACACGGGTAAAATCTGCTTTGATATAGCAAGTGTTACCGGGTACAATCTTGTGCCAAGGCCTCCCGCTAGAATAATTCCTTTCATATTAATCTCCATTCTCTTCCCAGTTCTTTGATCAAAATAATCAGAGTACCTAATTCTTGGCATCCGAACCATATAGTATATAGTATAATCAATTCAAAATCAAATTACAATCCTTTTTGTTAGCTGGTAACGAATATTGTAAAATTTATACATTTTTATTGATTAAAAAGTATTATGAATATCTGCATTATGAGGAATCAAAAAAGGATTGGGGTGTCACTTAGTCGAAACACCTCAATCCTTATGTCATTCTATCCAAGAAGGCTACTTGTCAGCTGATCATGCCGCCAAGCATTCCACTCAGACTGCAGATAATAAATACTGTAAATAATCCTCCGAGAGGAAGTGCTGATGTACTGTTCATCATCAAGCAAACCAGCATCAGAATGAGAAAATAGCAAATTCCCATGATCAATCCCCATAAAAACTTCCTCTGTTCCAGCTTCTTTCCTACAAAGAAGCCTCCTGTAAATGCAGATATAATATAAGCGAAATTGATTCCTCCGCTGACTACTGCACCCGGTAAATCAAGCTTAAGCATTAAGAAGGAAAGCAGCAGTAAAATAAACGCTGTTATAATATAGGAAATAACCAATCCCTTAAACAGGGATAATATCTTGGTATTCTGGTTGAGAATCTTATCCATTGGGCACCTCCAGGTTACTTTACTAAGAGTATATTAACCAGGCCCTCAAATTATTCACGGTATCAGACAGGTTTGCCTATTCTTTCAGCAGTCCATCTTCCGAATACCTGCAGCTGGCATTCCATAACAACCATTCCTCATAATCGACCGAATAATCAGCCTTAATCTGTTCCCGTAGTTCCTTTCCGCCATATTTTTGATAATGTTTAATCCAGGAAGCCGTAAAATCCTGCAGCCAGGGTCTCACGATAGCCCGATGTTCCCCCACTGGTATCTGATCCAGCTGCTCTTTTGATGCTGTCAGAACCTTTCGGATAATGTTATATGGTTCAAGATCCGGATATTGAATTCCATAGTTTCCTTCTCCAAAATGCGAGGGATATATCATCGGGCAGATATAATCAAGGTATTTTGCCATTTCCGAATAATTCTGCCCAACTAATGCTGCATCCTGGGTACTGCTGATGATGGTTCCAAATACATCAGCTGACATATAAACACCCAAAGGCTTGATTTTTTCATAAGCATATTTCGTAAACTTAGTTATTATCTCTTCTTTACTGATATTAGCGGATCCTGCTCCAAAATCAACATCAGTCGTCCCAAGTCCGGTAGAAAAACGGATATAGTCAAACTGTATTTCATTAAATCCAATCATTGCAGCCTGCGTCGCAACATCCACCAGATAATCCCAGACCTCCTTCTTATAAGGATTTACCCAGCCATCACCATTATTATCCCGATAAACGGTACCGTCCGGGTTTTTAATAGCCAGATCCTGCCGCTTCTCAGCTAATAATGGATCTTTAAATGCAACTATACGGGCAATCAGGTAGATGTTCTTCTCCTTCAGGGTGTCAACC
Organism: Mobilitalea sp.; assembly: GCA_035564175.1. Classification (GTDB taxonomy): domain Bacteria; phylum Bacillota; class Clostridia; order Lachnospirales; family Lachnospiraceae; genus Mobilitalea. Next base: position 7,953 of record DATMUM010000189.1, on the reverse strand, counting down.
AATGTCTTCATGTCGGGAATTGTATTGGTAACAGCTCCGATTTCCTTAGCCAGGGCACTATCCATCTTGTAGGTAATCTTGCCGTGATCATCCTTAATATCGATAACCATGGCATTAACCTCTGTCGAATCCACCATTTGGATCAAATCATCCATTTTACTCGTTCCGACGATAGGTGCCGTCACATAGATACCTTTTACCTTCACCGGAATACGGTTATCTGTGGCTTCGGCTAAAGGAGTCGGTGTAGCAGGTATGGATGTAATCGTGGGCGTTGGCACGGTGGTAGGCCTTGGAGAGTTGGTAACTGTCTGTACGATTACCGGTTGATAATTATCCGTGTCTTGTGTTGACGTGGTATCATCCCCGATGTTTGTCGTATCCTCAGGCTTTTGTTCCTTTCCATGTTTTTGATAAGCTTTTACCCCAAAGTAAGTTGCTGAACCCAGTCCAAGACAAAGCAAAAATAAGACTATGAACATTCCTATTCTGCTGTGATTTCTTTTCCCCCGTCTTTTATTAGAACGGTTATAGTCGATATACATGTCATGTTTATTTTTCATCTCAAATGTCCTATCCTTCTTATATATTATGTAATATCCTGGTCAAAGGGTGAAATTTATCTGATTAACTTATTTTGTATTTTGAGAAACACGGATATGATTTCCGGATCAAAGAACTTTCCGGCATCCTCCATAAATAATTCCACACTATTTTCATGTGAATATATCTTATCGTCAGTACTGCTGCTGTCAGCATAGCTATCATAAGCATCTACGATTGCAACAATTCTTGCACTTAGCGGAATATCCTTACCGGATAATCCTGCCGGATATCCGGAACCATCCCATTTCTCATGATGATATTTTACAATATCCAAAGCCATTTTCAACAAATCATTATTATTACTAAGAGTATTAATTTCATCCAGTATTTCAGCTCCTATCCTGATGTGCATTTTCATTTCCTCAAGCTTTTCATCCGCTGTATCCTCTGTCTGAAACATAAACTCATCAATTGTTATTTTTCCGATATCATGCAGGGGTGCTGCTATCTCAATCCCATCAATAAAACTATTCGTTATCTGATCCCTGAATATCGGTGAAAGCTGGAGACCAAGAGCTAAAATCCTGCTATTCTTACCGATTCGATCCAAATGAGCCGATACCTCATGATTTCGTTTTGATATCAATATCGACATGCAGTTCAATATATTCTTATGAGCCTCATACATTTTGTGAATCTGGTCATTGATGATCTTGTTCATTTTTTTATTATATATTTCCAGTTCTTGCTGCTTTTTATACATTTTCAAATGAGTATTGATACGCAGTATAAGTTCTTCTTCCTCAAAGGGTTTCACAATAAAATCAACTGCTCCAGCCTGATATCCTCTGATTCTGTCCTGGGGTGTATTTAATACTGAGATAAAAATAACGGGAATATCTCTTGTCTTAATACTCTTTTTGAGCATGGAGCAGAACATATATCCGTCAACATCCGGCATTGAGATATCCATCAGGATCATATCAGGTGCTAAAGCATCAATGGCACTGACTGCCTGTCTGGCACTCGTTACCGGTCTGACAATGTAGCCTGCTTTATGGATCATTTCCGCCAATGCAGACAAATTGGATATAACATCATCAACCACCAGAATATTCGGCGGAGCAAAAGACGATTTCATTATCTTATACCCCCTTATTCAACAATTCTCCAAGCTCATTCAACAGTTTCAGGGAACTCTCACGATTTTCTTTTCTTATGCTTAACAAAAGGCTTAGTATCTTTCTAGATACCTCAGCGTGATCCTGCGGTATTTTCTTTCTCATGCTGCTGACAAGCTCCTCCGCTGTATCCCAATTCTCCATTTCAATGCAGATGGTAACTTTCTCAAGTAAGGTTTTCATTGTCTTCTCGATGTTATGCATCATTTCTTTATCATTCGGTTTCTGCAGGTTTCTCTGATAGCATTCACGAAGCTTCTTATTAATATAATCAATTTCAGATTCATTCATGTCATTCGCTCTATCCTCTGTAGCTAAGTCCATGATATGCTCTTCTTCCTCTTGTAGCTCTGCCTGGGTGGCATCCTTCTTATCCTGAGGAAGCTTTAATCGAATTGAAAAAGAAAATGCACTGCCCTTTTCTTTTTCACTTTCCACCTGAATGGAACCTCCCATCGCTTCAACAAGGCGTTTACTGATGGAAAGGCCCAGGCCTGTACCACCAAAGATCCTGGTGATGGAGCTGTCAACCTGTGAAAAGCTTTTAAACAACTTTTCCTTTTCATCCGGGCTGATACCTATTCCGCTATCAAAAAGCATAAAAAACAGCTCAATCGTATAGTCAAATTCATATGTTTTCGTAACCTCAAGGCCAATGTGTCCTTCTGATGTGAATTTAATAGCATTTGAAAAAAGATTATTTAATACCTGTGATAGGCGCAGTTCATCACCAATCACGATTTTAGGTATTTCGTCCGATATATTGACCAGTAAATTCAAACCCTTTTCAAAGATCAGAATGGAATTAACCTGAATGATCTGATTGATGAAATCCCTGAAATTGAACTCCCTCTGTTCCAATTCCAGCTTGCTGTTAGCTAATTTAGTGTAATCTAGGATATTGTTGACAATGTTACTCATATTCGTACAGCATTTCACAATAATCTTAATATCTTCTCTCTGCTTCGGATTCAGTTCGGATTCCAAGAGACTATTACTGAACCCCATGATTCCATTAATCGGGGTACGAAGCTCGTGGGTAACATTGGCTATTAATTCATTATTCAATTGGTCCAGACTCTTCAATTCCTTACTCAGAAATTTAGCCTCGCGGATTGCATCTTTTTTATCAGTAATATTAACCGCAGTGCATATACCAAGGTTAATTCCCCTGTCCTTAAACAGCATTACCTTTAAGCTTGCCGGAAAACAGGTCTGATTTTTACGATAAGCAATCGTATCTGATGGACCATCCATATATTTCGGTTCTATGACCAGACTTTTATCCTTATATTGAAATGACTGGCGAAAGACTTCATTAACAGGCAAAAGAAAAATGTCATCACCATAGCCGAGCTCATTCATCGTATTATCATTACAATCGATGATTCTGCCACGTGTGTCAAAGATAATGACTATCTCCTGGATATTATCCATTAATACTTTATATCTGGGAAGGATTTTTTTAAATTCTAATGGTTTCATGACATCCTCTCCTCATTTGTCTGATTATCTGATATCTTGTCTGTTCCCATTATTTTAACATAATACTTCCAAATTATCTATTCTAAAATTTGTAAATTAACTTTTGTAAAAACGTATATTTATTCCACTATTTTCGTATATTTGATATTGACATTTCCTTTTTTTCAGATATATAATATTTTTGTAAAATATTCACGAATCGTATAGTATAGGCAGGTGTAATATGAAGTTTAATTTACGTTTAAAACAATTAAGGCAAAAAAACAAATTAACACAGGGAGAATTGGCTGATATTCTTGGTTTAAAACCTACAGCTATTTCGAATTATGAATCAGAGAGAAACGAGCCATCCTTTGATAAGTTGATTTCTTTATCCAAATACTTTGATGTATCCTGTGATTATTTACTGGGGGTAACTGATTCATATCTTCCAGTAGGAGGAGAAGTCCTGGATAAGGATATCGTTGAATTTTTTGATTTATACAAACAATTATCACCGGAAAGCGTAACAGAAATCAAAGCATTTGCAAAATACTTACTATTCAAACAGGCTAACCACTAAACTGAGTTTGACTTTAAGAAATTACTTCAATGGAATTCGGATCGTGAAATTCTATACATATCAGATATAATAATGCTCCTACTTTAATTCACAGAAGAATTTCTGTTGATTATAGTAGGAGCTTTTAGTTTCAGCAAATATAGCAGTAGATTATGCGTTTGCACCGCAGCACTTTTTATATTTCTTACCACTTCCACAAGGGCAGGGGTCATTTCTGCCAATTTTCTTATCTTTTATGATAGTGCCTGAATTTCTCTGCTCACGATATAATTCTTTTCTGCGCTCCGGAGTCAGGAGTGCATCCCACTCTTCCAGATCGTAAAGCCAGTCAGCTTCTGCTGCTACCATATTGTAATATAACTTCTCTTTATCATAAGCTAGGCTTACCTTGGTATCCTGGTCCATCTCTTCAATCGGGTTCGGAGTTACAAGGCTTTCATTGATACCATCAAGAAAACCTACCATGTAACTTAACTCAAGACCAAATTCCTTAGCAAGTGAAGCAACTGTTCCCTCGTATACTTTATCCGGATTTACTAATAATACTTTATATACTTCCTTTTCCTGGTTAAAATAATTTGCCCAGAACATCTGACCTGTACGTTCGTTCATCTCCTTCGAATATGCAAAATCTCTCCACTCTTGTAATAAACTCATGGTTTTCATCCTTCCTCGTACTGTTTTAATTCAGTAAAGCGCAGCATAAAGGTTGCCCGCTTCATTCTTCATTCTTCATTTTAATGGTCGGTTATCTAAGCATTCGATACATAACCTTCGGTATGATTATATCATGAAATTTATGTAATTTCCATGATGAAATATTTTTTATTTAATGTATAAATATTGTAAATGTGTATCATAATAGTAATATCCTAATGTGGAACAAAGGCGTTCCGTTAAAGGATGTAAATGCGTATGCTCTTTCATAATTGGACTCCCCCTCCAATTATGATCACCAAAGAGAAGTTAAATACTTATCCTCCCCTTTTTAGCAAATGCCCATCACAATGGAGTGGTGGGCATTTTGCTTGTGGCATGAAACAAGCTTATTTACTGGGATCTAAGTGATTCATCCTAATGATTTAGCTCTCAATTTTTTGCTTAAATTATATCTATAAGCAACTATATAAATAAAATCCTTGCTTTAATTCTATCACAGACTATCAACTTCATTCTTGCCTTCGGCATTAAATCGACATGAGGGTTAAAGATGGTAATATCAGGAAAAATGTAAAGATAGAAATTCGATTCCGCCATCCTTTTTAATTACAAATATACTATTTCCCTTTGGCTATAACTGTATATAAATTCTTTTTTGAATCATATTTTAATGAAACTGTTACATAATCATCTCTCATATATCCGATGAACGGCTTCATATCTTTATCCGCCATCCTGAACGTCAGCTTGTAACCATCAACCCAATAAAAGTTTTGAAGTAAATAACCTCTTAACTCATCCTGATTTTTGATATTCAAATGATCAATATCAGTATATACATCTTCATCCGGAACTCCCATAGCCGGTAAATGAGTCTTCATAAATGTATATTTGTCCTTCAAAAAGTATGTATAACGAACTTTTCCACTGTCATCATCATCCCATGTCGTATCAACAAACAGCCACTTACCATTGATATATACTGCATTCCATGCATGCTCAAAGTGAAAATAACTTGCTTCAAAAACACAGGGAATGTCTGCTCGTTTACATAAATTCATAAACAATAATGCATAGTCTCCACAGACACCTCTTCCTTTATCTATGGTTGTGAAAACACTTTCCAAGGTCTGGTCATCTTTATATTTGCTGTCATATGTAATATGATTTACAACATAATCATGAATCGCCTTTACTTTCTCTTTTTGTGTCATTCCTTTTTTAATTATCTTTGCCAGAATCTTATCCAGCTTAGCGTATAACTTGGTATGAATGGTGTCCGGTTTTATATTCATGTCTACTTTTGCATTGCTTTTTACTATCTTAGGTTCTATTTTATAGGACAAACCCGGTCCATAGGTTCCATTTGTAAAATCAACATATTCAACTCCGTTTTTAATCGTGAATTTGATGCCGTTTTCCGGGGTAAAGAATTCTATTAATACACCACCAGTGTCTATTTTCATATATTTTTTAGTTAATTTAATATCACCTAATACCGTATTTTCAAAGTTTTCATCAATATAATTTTTAATCTCATCCTTATCCTCAAAAATCAAATTAATTGTATTTTCCCCAATTTTTATTTTAGAGGGTTCCTCCAAGCTAAGAGGAATATCAAAACCTCTCAGACAATAAAAATAGAAATGATCACTATCTACAATTGCCTCCTCTTTTTTATAACCTGCCTTAGGTTCAAATTTATCTATTCTAGCTTTCATACCTACTGAAAGGCAACTGGATACCGTTAATTGATCATCGATAGGAATGCTATTGCAATCTGTAATCATTAAACTGTCTGTGATTCCATATTCACCATAAACAGCTCCCTTAATCAATTTTCTTGCAGCCTCAAGCCTTGTCAGAGGTTTATCCAAGTCACTCTGATCATCTATCATTCCATATATAAATGCATTCTTAATATAGTCAGGACTGTCAGCATCGATGATATTATTTTCAATTTCTATTTTATCATCTAAATCCTTGGATCCAAAATACAACTCCGCCAGCTCATTCAGTGTTATTGTATCCTCAAATCCACTGGTAAATGTATCTGATAACTCTCCGTTTATTAATTTTTTGGTAATACTATCTTTATTCTTAGCAGAGGGTTCACCTTTAGCGTATTCATAATATTCAAGCAGTTTCTCCTCATCCCTGTCACTAATTTTCCAATATATACCAGCTTCATAGCTTTTTATAATATCATCTATTGATTCCGATCCATCATATAAATCTGCTTCAAGGTAATATATGCTTTTATGGATATCTGCCAGCATTCGTAAAGCTACAATTTGTGATAATTCATTTTCAAGGAACATTTGTTCCACTTTCCCCGGCAGTTTTTGGAGTATTTTTGAACTTACCTTGTTTCCCTTTTGCTTCGATTGATTAAGATATCTGGTTATCTTCTCACTAACTTTCAAATCGGCTTGATTTACCTCGTCTTTTTCTTTACCCATTGTCTTGAAATTTCCTACAAGGCCTTCTAAATCATAAAAATTATCCTCGTATACATCTAAATATAAAGAAACCGTTTTACCGCTTGTATCCCAGCCGTATTCACTGTTTTTAGCAAGAAGCATCTGTTGTTCAAAATGTTCGGATATCATTTGATAATCCTGCTTTGTAAGTCCACCCAGCTCCTCTTCCTTAATCTCAACGATCACTCTGATTTCATTGAGTTTCCTTTCGGCAGCTGCTTTGATCTGTTTTTCAGATATTTTCTTGGTTTGGAGCTTTACTTTCTTGTTGCTTTCCCCGTCTAATACCAGTCCATAAGATTCTAGAGGTATAACCTCATCCTTATCGAATTCAAGAAATTCTTTCTTCATTTCATTAAAAGTACTGTCCAATGCCACATTATTTGTGAAATAAGATTCAGCATACGCTGTAGAAATACTTGCTGTAAATATTGCAGCAAAGACAATAACAATAAATACTATCTTCTTCATATAACACTTTATCTCCTTAGTATAAATTTTTTAGGCATTTGTTAAATGCCTGAACCCATTGATTTCGCTGGGTTTTTACGTTGTATCTATATAAATTTTCTCTCCGTTTGTGGTAAAATAGTATGTCGAAGTACAATTCTACACTCAAAACGGAGGAAAATTTATGACTGTTAAATACCATCAGATTTCTCTGAAAAATTACCTTTTTTCTCTCCTTATATAGGGGGAAGTTATCCACATCATAGGAAAGAAACATTTAACAATTACCTATTAAATTTTTTAGGCACATGTGCAGTCTGCATTGGTACCACCTCCCTTCATGGGAGGCCAACATACCCCGCACTCAATTACTCCTTCATTTACTCTACCATATAATCCCTATATCAGCAATCAAACAAAATAATAATTTCTCATTCATCTGCACTGTTACTGTTCACTCCCCACATTAATTCATTATGAAAAGTGACGAAATTTATTTTTTTATTTTGTGGATAACAATCTTTGAGGAAGATAATCGTGTTTATGGTTATCTTCCTCATTTCATTTTGATGGAATTTATCCACAT
>DATMUM010000188.1:0-31212 GCA_035564175.1 Mobilitalea sp. | reverse complement strand
ACTTTCTCCTTCAACTGTAGCTCCCCCTTTACTCAATAAGGATAGTATCGCCTTCCTTCAGACCACCCGTAATTTCTGCCTTACCTTCTGAGATAAGACCAACCTCTACCTTCTGTAAGGTTTTTAATCCACCTTCACCTTCCAAATAAACACAATAACCCCTGTCGTTTTGTATGAGTCCTTTACTGGGAATCAATAATACACCGCTTCTCTCGTCCCTGATAAAATCAATCGAGCCCCTACTACCGGCACTAAGGGTATAATCAGGACTTAGTAATTGAAAATATACATTTACATCCTTGGTATTATCTACCTCCGTTTCTTCTATACCTAAGGACTGAGCAATTACCACTTTTACCGGATAGTCCGTTTCATCTATATGTACTGCCACTTCTTTTCCCTCTGTAAACCAGCTTTTATCCTCGACCTTCGCCACAAAAAAGAAGTTGTTATCTTCAATTTTCATGATGATAGTCCCACCGGAAGCATTTTTTACAATATCCAAATTGATAAGATAGCTAACGATACCATCCATGCCTGCCCTAATCATCAAGCTTTCTTTTTGAGCTTCTAATTTCTGAAGAGACTTCTCTTTGATATATATGGTATCCCTGAGTTCACGGATTTTTAAATTATACTTTGATGTTACATCAAGCTCTTGCACTGCCTGACCCGCTGCTGCCATTGCATTCTCCAATGCCTTCTCATTCGAGCTGTCCAGCTCTTTGGATTCGTTTTCCTGCTCCAACTGCAACCTAAGGTCAGCGATCAGATTCTTTAATTCCTGTATCTGATTAGGAATATCCCCCATAGATAGCTTGGCTACTATGTCACCTGCCTTTACCTTATCGCCTACTTTAAAGCATAATTCATCAATCGGCGCACCTTCTGAGGGATATTTTATTTCCTCTGTCCTGGCTGCCTGGTAGGTACACTCGATTGATATTTCATCTATGATATCTCCCCTGGCTGCTACCGCTTTCTCATGTCCTTCTTCCTGGTAAGCCGGGGCTACCGGGGCTTTGGGTAAAACTTCTTCTTTCGGCATGAAACCGCATCCTGAATTTAATACCAAAAAAACGCATAATATAAAACATAAGCTTGTTTTCTTCAAATTATCAGCCTTCCTATATTTGTTAATTTGCCACCTGCATATTACAATGCTTTGCAGACTTAAATATGCTACCCACAGCCGCTGTAAACGACATTTGTGAACATAATAATTTCACACTCAGCGAACCCAGTAAAATCCAATTACAACTTAGAGACTTCTCTGACCTGATGCATATCAACCTTCACCAGTTATCTACTATTATCCACACTACAGCTTCCAAAACTATCACAATATATACTTTTAACACAAATCGGTAGATTTTAGATATTTTGATGATTTCCATGTACTATCTATTATTTCTAAAAGATGCACGATCGGATCGTATTTTAGAAATTGTATATTAAGTATGAAATCATCAACACATATGAAATATTCCAAAGCAAGGCTAGTAAAAAGCTACCCGCATTCGGCTTAATTAATAACTATATGACATCAACAGCGCATTCAATGGAAATGACAATAACATATGACAAATCCCGCTTTTTATCAGTGAAATAAACTCTGCTATTTGCCATCACATATAAATTGATAATTTCTAAAATTTACAATTGTATAAAAGCGATCGAATCAATGTAAATTTATTTCGTGAAATGCGTATAAATACTGATTTTCACGAATTATTTTAATACCGGTTAATTAAACAAAATCAACAATATTGATAATTTCTAAAATCACATATTTAACAAATTGCATAATTACTTTCCATATGTTAAAATAATTTTATGGTAATAATGCACATAACATTGAAAAAGGATGGTAGCCATGTATTTTGATACGTTTCCCCAATATATCCGAATAATTATACCTGGTATATTTTTACTGCTGGTACTTGGTTCCTCCCTCTCTTCTGCTCTTTTATTAAGAAAATGTAAACATAACAATGCACTTATCAAAAACCTGTCCAAAGAGCAGGAGAAGCTTCAAGGGGAAGCAGATTGGTATAAGCTTTTATATCAAAGGCAGCTTATCCAGAATCGATTGACTAATTTTGATGACCGGACTCTTTTAAATGAAATATATCAGCTACAGATGGAATCTGCTGCAAAGCCCTTAGAATTTGTATGTATTCTCTTCCATAACACAACTCCGGATATTGACCATACTCATAAGTTGGAAATGAATGATTTAGATATCATTTGTCAAAAATATTTTTCAAACTATATCATAAAGGATTTTTTTAAGCTTACGGCAGATGATGCCGCAGTTTTATTATCGGCTGATGTTATTGATGAGCAGGTGCTTTTTGACCAGTGCAAATCCATCCTGGGGGAAGCGGCACCGGAGGATAATTATGATATCTGTTGTGTTATCGGTAAGTCGGTTCCTGCTGATGCTTTTATCCACACTACATATCGATCAGCTTATGAAACATTATCAGATATTTTGCCAAATAATCATACAGATATAATATTATATAGCGAAGCATATGAAGAAGCAGAGGTAATCTCATATCCGCTCCAATTAGAAATGGATTTGATGAGGGAAATAAAGAAAAACCAGATTGATCGTTGTGAAGCTTTCATCCAGGGATATTTTGAAGAGCTCCAGGCTTCCAGCTATAGTAATTTACTTGATGCCTTCCACCAATTAGTAATTATGGTCCGGCGAATTGAAGCACACTGGAAGCTGGACGCCATGCCCTTCTCATATCATAATCCTTCAAATACCAAGCTTTCGGTGGATATGATGAAAAGCGTCCTTATACAACAGATAACAAATGATCTGAATGAATTGAACGGGATCGAACCTAATGATGAAAATAATAGAAAGCTTGTACAAAAAATAACGGAGCTTGTAGATGAAAATGCCGGTAATCCCAATCTGAATGTTGACTTTATCTCGGACAAGTTAGATTTGTCAAAGAATTATCTGCGTAAAATATTTAAGAATGTAACAAATATTAATTTATCGGTTTATCTGCAACAGGCAAAGGTTAAGAAGGCATGTTATTTACTGGCTGAAACCAATGCAACAGTTCAGGAAATTACCGGACAGTTGGATTTTATTACGAACGGTTATTTTTTTAGATTCTTTAAAAAGCACACCGGAATGACTCCTATCCAATATCGGTTAATTAATAGAAATCAAAAAGCCAATTCAATGAAATAAAAGGAGGGCTATATCAATGTCCAGAAAATATCGTTTTACTGTTATTTTACTGATACTGACCGGATTTACTCTCTACGGCTGCAATATGAAGCCAACGGACCCTTCACAGGATAAAGGGGAAGCCAGTCAGGAAGGAGAAGCCTTCACCTACCCCATGAAAACCGATACGGTACTCAGGATACTAAGTTCAAACCACAATTCGGTGGAACCTTTTGATTCAGAATTGGCAGCTAATACCGGTGTTCAGTTTAAATGGCTTTCTACAACGAATAATAAAGGAATTGATTATAATTTAAACATATTAAGGGCATCCGGTAGTGAACCTGATATCATCATTTCCCCCCTGGATACTCCGCAGTATTATATTGACAATCACATTATTTATCCATTAAATGATAATCTGGAAAAATATTCTCCGAATTTATATAAGATATTTCAGGATAATCCAAGTATTGATAAGGCTTGTAAGACAGACAGCGGAGACTATTATATGTATCCATTAATCAGAGATACCACGACTACGACCTTCCGAGGCCTGGTAATACGTGAAGATTGGCTGAAGGAACAAAAACTTGAGCCTCCGACAACAATTGCAGAGTTTGATCATGTATTACGTGTATTCCATGAAAAGTATGGAGCAGTCTTTTCCTTTAATCCTGACTGGATCAAGCAGGCATTCATCGGCAGCTTCGGCATTATCAACGGATATTATGTCGATGATAACGGATTAGTTCAGCATGGACTTGCCCAGGAGGGTTATCGGGATTTTTTATATCAAATGCATCAATGGTATCAGGATGGTATTCTTGACCCTAATTTTTCTACCATGGATACCGGAGCCATGCAATGTCTGGCTGTAAACAATAAAATCGGAGCAGCTGTATCAACCTGCGGAATATTAACAGGCTGGATCAACGCCTGTAAAGAAGCCGGAAATGAATATCCTTGGCTGCCAATCAAAAATCTAGTAAAGAATAATGGCGACCAGATTGAATTTTCTCAAATGGAAGGTCAGGTATCCAATTACGGTGCTTATATAACAACCAGCTGTAAGGATATTGAAGCGGCAATGCGTTTTCTTGACTGGGGCTATAGTGAGGAGGGTATCCGTTACTGGAATTTTGGTACTGAAGGAGTATCTTATGAAATGAAAGATGGGAATCCTACCTTTATTCAACCTGCAGATGAAATTGGTCCGATTGATTCCTGGGTTTCTAAGTATAGCGGTATGCGTTGGGGCGGTCCCAGCTATTCCCTGATGTCCACATTTGAGCAGGTAAATAACCCAGTAGCTGTAAATGCTGCTAAGGTCTGGGCTGCTGACTCAAATATGGCTGTCCATCTACTCCCGAATATTACGACCAATTCAACAGAGGCAGCGGAACTGGATACTCTCGAAACTGTAATCCTTGATTATATGGACGAAATGTACACCAACTTCATCATGGGTACAACAGATTTATCTGAATTCGATCATTACCTAGAAACCTTAAAGGATATGAATATTGACCGGCTTCTGCAAATAAAACAATTAGAGCTGGTACGTTATAATTCCCGGTAAAGCCTTTGCAGCTTTCCAGATAGGGTCTGCTGGATCATATGCTTTAAATTTTTTTAATTTTTTTGTAAGCGCCGGGGGTTATTCCTTCCACCTTTTTGAAGGTACGTATAAATACACTGCTGCTTAAAAAGCCCACCTTCTCAGCAATCTGCTCAATCGTCAATTCACCGGCCTCAATTAATTCCTTTGCTTCATTGATACGAAGCTTTGTGATAAATTCATTCGGACTCATGCCATGCTGGTCCTTAAATAATTTTGATAAATAGGATGGGGATAAGTCAAATACTACTCCCAGCATATTAATATTTAAATCCGGATTTGCATAATGCTCCGTAATGTATTGCATAACGATTTTTCCCGAATCGTTCTCATTTTGATACTCTGTTTCATATCTCTGAAGAGCTTCGAGTATCATTCCTAAACGGATTTTAAAATCCAAAAAGGTTTCACAGCTCATTAAACCATCGATATACGTGTTTTCTGAAATATACAAGGGCGTGCAGATATCATTCATTACGTTTGCAATAATATTAACCATATCCAAGCGAAAACATTTAAAAGCCTCCAAGGTGGCAGTATCTTCATCCATATTGCATTGGATCATATGATTAATGAGCTGCATTGCATTACCTTCGTGATTTTTATCCTTGATAAATGAAATCATCTTTTTCTGCGCGGTTATGTTGGAGCTGGAATAGGAAAATTTACGTTTCTCTATATCCTGATAATGCATTACGATACCACGGCCAAAGGCTGCACGGTATTCCATAGCCTCTGAAGCTTGTAAAAATCCTTCATGCAGGGATTTCTTATCTTCAAATCTCTTACTGATGCCAAACGTACAGGAAATCCCTATCTGTTTTTCCAATAAATTTTTAATTGCAGTGAACCCTTCACTTACTGTGGCATTGTCGGAAAATCTATCTCTTTCTACCGTATTGATGATACATACATAATTTCTGCGTTCTGTGCGTGTTACATAACAGGTATTCTCCAATCCAAATACCTTTTCTATGATTGCAGTAATCTGAGTCCTAATCATATTCTGCATCCGATCCTCACTCAGATTGGGAATGATATCTTTATTCCAGGCATCAATTTTTATGACAGCAATCACAAAGTCCGTAAATAAAATATCAATATTATATGATTTTAATGTCTCAATCATATCTTGATCCATATTAATGATACCCTGCAGGGATTTCATGATAATATCATCGATTAATACGGTTTTTTCTGATTCCATTCTATTCTTTAACTGTTCTTTTTCTTTCATGGTGATAGAAAAAACCTGATTCAGATAATCCATTTCGCTTCTTTCCTGCCGGTTGAATGCAATGTTTGATGACTGTGTTATTCCGGCAAGAAAGCTTTGGAAAGGTTTATAAGCAATGCGGCTTATTAAAATTACTGCCATCGTACTTACGATAATAAAAATCCCATAGCATATAATATCAATATTACGCAAGCTCTGCATCTTTCTCCAAAATACGGAATTCGGTGTAATACAAACATAACTTATGGAATTATCGAACGATTGTTTCGATTGATATACATATCCTTTGCTGTTATTCCACTTTGCTTCGTTTATGTTATTATCCTTCTTAAATTTCTGATAATCTATATTGTCCGGTACTGTTATTAATGCATTATTATCCTTATCTGTAATAATGAAGGTTTTTCCTTCTTCTCCGATTAAATTCTGCAGAAATTGGTTTAATAAATACCGATCAAATACAATTACTATCGTAGCCTTGGACTTTATTTGATTTTGAGGATATTTTTGTACAATGGATAATGTCGGTAAATTCTCCTGCTTATGTGTTGTTGTAACACAAGGATTCTTATAAAATATAGAAGCCCATTTCTGGTAGCTTTCTCCTCCCTTTGTTTTATAATAGGAGTCAAAATATGTCTTGCTATCTAAGCTGGCAAGCGATGAAGAGACAATTCTATCGGATATGTTAAAAAACACCATAATGTCTGCAATATAGGATTCCTTCAGGGATTCCAGGTATTTATGAAGCTTAAGTTCCGAATATGCATCGTATTTTGTACTGCTTAATTCATTAAAAACACAATTACTCAGCTCCGGGCTGTATAATATATCATAGATTGCCTCATTCGAATTGGCGAGCTGCAGGTCTATTTCCTGTAATCCATAATCCAATAATGCGTTGTTAGATACGGATATTTCATTTCTTACAATACGGCTTGAAGTATAATAGGAAATAATTCCTGTAATTGCAGGCACAATCAATATAGCAAAATACCCCAGCAGGATTCTCATAAAGAAACTGATACTTTTATGATTTTTCTTAATACCCATCATCTATTTGAACTCCCTTTATGCTTAGGAATAAGCAAAAAATAATTTCCTATACCCTTTTTAAATCACTTGCGTTTATGGTGATTTGAAAAATTTAATCCGAAATTATTTTTAACGTTTCCTTACTTTGATTTTTCTACATAAATAAAATTTTAGCATAAAAAAAATCAGACTGCTACCCTTTTGCTGAAATAACTATTTTGTTCTCCTGAAGCAGGTTGTTTTCTCCTACCTATGAAAATTTAATATTACCTGTAAATTCACCGATTTCTATATTACCCTGTTCAGCTGTTTTAATATATTCCCCATTAATCATCAGCTTTTTGAAATGTACATTTTCAACCAATCTGGTAGGATCAAATCCATTAATACAGGAGGTGTGTTCCCCGTATCCGTTATATGTAATATTGGAAAAGGTAATATCTTCGATCTTTTGTCCGGGAGCCGGATTATATTTGGGATTGTGCTTTACCTGCAAATCAAGTAATTTTCCCCGCTCAAACTGCTCAACCCTGATATTTTGAAAGGTTACATCCCTTACGATATTTTTGTCCCCTGCATTAATAGTCATACATCCAAGATAATCGTCCTGCGGCTCATGGTGCTCCAGAATATCGATATTATTAAACAAAAGCTTACTGATGATATTCCCGTTATTCTCTGAATCACCATGGGTTCCGATATTAACCGGATGTGCTACATCCGCCCATAAAACGGAATTTGACACCTGAATATTATGAGTATCACCCTCGAACTTTCCCCTCATTCCATAAATTGCTATACAGTCGTCGGAATTACGTAAAAAGACATTCTGGATTAAAATATTATCGCAGGCCATCATATCTATCCCATCTGACCAACCGACACAGCTGAAGGCTTTGACATTATCTACCATTACATCATGGCAGCTTCCCATCAATATACTGTAGTGCGCCGGATTAATAATTGTAATTCCGGATATCATGATATGCTTTGCATGATCCAGCTCTACCCCCCTCAGATATGTGCTTTTTTCCACATGCCCAAGATATATGACTCCTCTTCCCTCTATCGTTACATATTGTCCGTTAATAACGATAAAGCTTCCCATAACCACTGCTCCGCCATCAATATAAACTCTCGTATTGGATGGCAGGTTACAGAATTTTTCATTCATATAGTGAACACCCGGTCCAAAATACAGTACCGCTCCCTGGCCCATTTCCTGCAGCTTCTTGGATACCGGCTCCATCTGATGGTTTGTAATCTCATTCAAATTACCTTCCATTACAATGATATTTTCCGCATTAAGGTCAAATAATTTGCTTTCAATATTACCGGCAAAAAGGTGTAAATTATGGAACCTGTTTCCATTAATTTCAATTGACAGATTTACCGGATTAGTCAAGGAAAATAATATTTTATTGTTAGAAATGCTATAGGATATTCCTATAGATAAAGGTCGTATCATAACTTGCTTGGGCTGCATCTTTAAACAGGTAATCTCACACTCCGCAACCCCCGTAAAATCAAAATAAGCCATGGAAGCTTCTCTTACCTCATGCATATCGACTTTAACCATATAGGTATCTATTTTTTTCCAAATTCCATCTTTTTCCCTTACTCTGACCTGAAAGTCTTCTTTCTTCACCGCTCCTGACGGAACCGGATACGCAATGACTCTATTCATACTTTTACCTCCGTTTCATAACTTTTCACTATTATTCCTTCCTTCTAAATCAGCTCCTATTGCTTATAGCTGATATTATTAATTAACCACATTACGTCTGATAAATCTATGATAAAAAGTACTTTCCCTGTAAATATGTAAAATTTGAACCTTTTGATAAAATCCATACATTATCAACGATTTCTCAAAGCTGCTTCATTTTATAAGTTTTTAGAAATTGTATATCAATTACGATATTATCAACACATATAAATTATGGGCTATCTTGTCAGTAGTAATTATTCATATAGTTTTAGCAGCCTCAATTTACTAAAATATAATTAGCCGATTGTGAATAACAGTGCAATACACAATTATACCGGTACAGTGTAGTATAGAATTCGGTTAGTATTCAAAATAAGTAAAGTATATGCGATGCCGTATATAAAACTGAGATTTTTATATCGTAGACCATGCTATTTATTACAGAGGAGGAAATATATGAACCCTTTCAGAAAAAGAACAAAAGATATATCCTTATCAGAAAGTCCTTTCAAAAAGCTTATATCCGGAAAAATCCATAGGAAAAAGGCAAGTGGGGGACAAGGAGATAAAGATAAAAGGGCAGTCGGGAGGCAAGGAGACAAAGCTAAAAAGCGATTTAACGGTATACGTAAGCAGCTTACCTTAGGTTTAGCCGTCCCACTGCTTTGCCTAATTATAATTGGAGTTATTTCCTACTATCAGGCAGCCTCCGGGTTAACAAAGAATTATGAGGTTTCAACTGCCAACTCCCTGGAAATGGCAGCCACCTATCTGGATTACGGTTTTAAATCCATTACTTCCAATGGTATTCAGGTTTCCTCAGACTCAAGCATCTCAGATTATTTTAAGGGAGCCTATGACGATAATCCCGCACAGCTCTCAAGCGTACCCCCTAATATAAATCAACAAATGCCGCTCTTATTGTGGTTGATGTCAGTACAGATGCGATTTGCAGTATTCTTGATAAGCTGAAGTATGGTGACAACAGTAATATTTCATTCATTACATCGGATGGTATCGAAATCAATTCAAAGCTTTTGGTCAAAAAAAGAGAAGACGCAGCCGCAAAGAAAGCATATGATGATGCCATTACGAAAGCCGAGAATGATAAAGCTGCTGCAGAAAAAAACGGTACTACCTATGAAGAGCAGACAGCCACGGAATACGTACCACAAGATTTTACTCTTTCCTTAGAGCCGGCGGATATCTTATATTATGATTTCTATGCTTCTTCTGTTTATAAGGATTTTATGGGCAGTGATGAACTTGCGGTAACAAAATATATAAAAATTAACGGGACTACATACCTTCTAATGCTCCAAAAATGTAACCCAAAGCTATCCGGCGGTGCTGTATGCTTATTGGTGCCGAAAACCTCCGTAACGAAAAGCGCTGACAATATTAAAAATATTACAATTACCGTAGTAATAGTAGCCTTCCTGTTAGCCTTGTTCATTAATTTATTTATCACCTCCGGTATCTCCAAAAACATGAAGATCATTATCTCTAAGTTAGGACATATGTCAAAGGGTGATTTGACTATTGAAATGAATACCAGTCTTAAGAATGAGTTTGGTCTGTTATCTGAAGAGATTCTGGCAATGGAACATAATACTCGGAATCTGATAACGAAGGTATTTCATATCGCAAAGAAAGTATCTGAAGCTTCCTATCATGTTTCTGATTCCTCCAATCATATTACAGACGCCTTCCACAGCATAAAGGAAGCTATGGATGATATTAATTCCGGATTTGAGAATCAAGCTGAGGATACCCAGGCTTGTAATACTAAGATGGAGCATCTGTCGAAAAGTATTAAATTGGTTTCTGATAATATCGAATTCATATCTTCCTATATGGATAAGGTGAAAGAAATTGTATCTACAGGTATCCGGGATATGCTGGAATTGAAGCAAAGCTCCTCTTCCACGGCCCATATAACCCAGGAAGTGATCCAGAACATACATATCATGGATGATAAATCAAAGGCGATCTCGCAGATTATTACTGTAATCAATGATATTTCCAGCCAGACAAAGCTCTTATCTCTAAATGCTTCCATAGAGGCTGCACGTGCCGGCCAATTCGGAAGAGGATTTTCCGTTGTGGCGGAAGAAATCAAGAAGCTTGCAGACAGCTCAACCACCTCTGTGAATGAGATACAGAATATCGTTAATGAAATCAACCACCACACCTTATATACTGTCCAAAGGGCAGAGGAAGCCGAAGCAATCGTAAATGACCAGGAAGTTAAGGTTGAGACCTCCATATCACACTTTAGAAATATCAATCAGTCAATTGAGGAATTATCCGTTAATATTTTCGATGCAAAGCAGAACATGCTGCTCATGGAGGAAAACAGATCCGATACCTTATCAGCAATTGAAAATATCGCTGCCGTGGCTGAAGAAACAGCAGCAGCTTCTACCGTAATTACGAATACCGCGGGCGAACAGTTTGAAGCCTTAAGGCTTTTATCGACAGCATCTGATGAATTGAACAAGCATATGAAGGATTTCGAAAGCTCCTTACAGCAGTTTAAAATTGATAAATAAAACACCCGCCCTTATTCAGGAGCAACACAAGCCTTTACCTAATTTCCGATAAATAAACTCCTTCAATTAAAATGGTATGTCAGGTAACTCAATTACAGAGAGTTAACGGACATACTATTTTAATACTTGATTTTAGTACAGTCTTACAAAAAATATGCAACAAGCCAGCTTTCCTTTAGCATTCCCAGACAAAGACCCCCAGCCTGTTCCTCATGGTATATAGGGAATGAAAAGAAGGTGTTGATAATTGTAAACGGGTTTGATTTTCGTGTTGGTAGATAGCAAATAACATTTAAAATTTTATTTTGCAAAACTTTAATTTCAAGTGTAACAGCATAATAATCAACAAAATAGCATTAATAATTACAATTAAAAAAACATTATCCATAATTTTATGGACGGTGTTTTTTTATGTGATATTCTACGTGTTAATGCTGATGTTATTTTTTATCCATTTTAAAGGAGTGTATTCTTTAGATAAAGATATTGATATTAAGAAAATATGTGATGTATAATATTACCATATAAGTGATTTGCAATTAGATATAATTATATTATATACAGGAGGACTTTAAAATGGAATCATCAAACACACAAAATTTAAGTCAAAACAAATTTACCCGGTTCAAATCTTTCGAATACCGCTTCGATGTCATTGAATATCCCGAAGGTCTAAAGTTCGCCGGAGTACCAAAGTATTATGGTAATACTTCTGATTTTATCGGCGAATATTTTCAAAAATACGAGCAGCATATGAAAAATATGGATTATATTTACGAACCATATACAATAATAAGCGTTTGGAGTAGTTTACTAGGTGAAAAGAGAGCGAATTCATGGGAAAGCGGCGACAGGATTTGGGGTTGCCTTGTTAATTCTTTAGGCAATCTACCTGAAGGAATTATTGGTACAGACACCGGATTAAAGAAGTTTTTAGTGATGACGGTACGCGGTAATTCATGGGAAGATTGCGATGCGGTAAGTCATCCTGTTGATAATTTTAAAGAATTAATGCCAAAAGAATACATAGAAGTGCTATATCCGCCTATTCAGGAAGTGAATTGGCATTTTCAAATCAATGCCAATGAAAATTCTTACATGAGTTATATTGAAGCTGACAAAGAAATTAATACTAACCCAGATGCCGTAATTTATGAAAGAAAATATTACGCCCCATTAAAATATTAGTAATTAGAAGTAAATAACATAGTGCACACCTAATAAGCATTATATAACGTTAAGTTAATTCGCTAACATTTACAACAGCAAAGTAGAAAATTTATATTATGCATGATATAGGAGGATTTATATGACATACCGATATGAATTACACTGCCACACAAATGATGGAAGTAAATGCAGTGATATTTCCGTAAAAGAAATGTTTAAACTATACCAAGAAATTGGTTATTCAGGCGTTTGCATCACAGACCATTTTACCAATCCTATGAACCCATTAGCTGACGATGCATCTTGGAGCGAACGGGTAAATTTATCATTTGATATATATCAAAAAGCATTCGAGGAAGGAAAAAAATTCGGTTTGTCAGTTTTTTTCGGTATTGAGTATTCCATAACGCCCGATATAGACCATCCTTCACAAACAACAAGCAATGATTTCATTTTCTTGAACTTAGAAAAAGAATGGCTAATGGAAAATAAGGATGCATTCCGTGAAAAAACCGAAGGGTTATTCAAGAGAATACATGATGCAGGCGGATTTATCATTCATGCGCACCCGATGTTTGGTGGGGAATTAAGGCTCTTTCCATATTGTGTTGACGCTGTAGAGATTATAAATGGAGGCGCTAATAGTATTTGCAACGAAAACGCTAAAACCTATGCAAATATGTATGGTCTGACTGAAACTGGGGGTACAGATTTACATCGATACGACCATAAAATAATGTCCGGGGTGGAAACTGAAAAACCATGTTCCACTATTGAAGAGCTCGTCAATGAAATAAAGGAAAGAAGAGCAAAGCCATTTTCTATTACAAGGCAAATAACAGATTATTGGCAACAAATACAGTACGAAGCTAGTGAAGCACGCAAAAAAAGAATGAATTTTAATTAAAATGATTTATTCCGAAAATAAGCATAATGTACGGTACGATTAATTCGCAGTCTTTCACAACAGCGTAGTATTTTAAAAGCCACAAAAAACTTAGGTTTTTTGTGGCTTTTTTATGTGAAAACTAAAGTGCTATTTGCGGTACTCCAACACGAAAATCAAACCCGCTAGCTAATTGCAAACCTTCTTTTCATTCCTTATGTCCTATACACCGTTATTTACTAAGTATTCCAAGATTTATTTCATTTCCTTAATCAGCTGTTCGTTGTAGTTTTCAACCTCAGACTTGATTACATTCTTATAAGTATCCATAATTGTTGCAGATGGTGTACCGTCTTTTGCTTCCTGATCACCATAGGACATTGTAACACCGTCATATAAGTTATCGTTCTTTCTCTGAGGAATGATGTTGGTCATCATATCATTATAGCGTGCAACCTGTTCCTCGGTAAATGTAGACTGAACAAAATTCGTATAGTTATCAGCCTTCGCCTTCATAATCATAGCTGCAAGAACTGCACCGCCAAGAGGGTTAGAGGATCCCTTAGGAATAGCTAAACCGGTATCCCAAACAGGCGTCTTGCCCTTTGCTCCGTCAACGGTAGGCATAGGAACGAAATCTAAATCAGGATTTAAACTTACTTTACCAGCATCATCTGTAATCGTAATCATCTCGATACCTGCTTCGTTGTACATAGCGCCTGCGCCACCTAACCAGCCGTCATTGGTTGCAGATTTCTTTTGGATTGCTTCAACAGCAGTTACAAAGTCAAAGTATTTCGGCATAATCTCTGTTTCGAAATTATCCTGTAAGAAGCCGTTGCCAACTTCAAGAACCGGGATTGCACCACTTGCATAACCAAAGTTCTGGTATTTATAACGAGGTCCAAGGCCCCACTGGTCGATAACGCCGTCGCCATTGGTATCCTGGGTTAATGCATCATCCAGCTCAACAAACTTATCCCAGGTCCACTGACCCTTATTGTAAAGATCAAGAGGAGTTTCCAAACCATTGTTCTGGAACATCGTTTTGTTAAAACCAATGATATATGGTTTATTTACTACGTAGTTTGTGAATGCATAGTGCTGGTCCTTATACATGAAGTTATTCATAGAAGCTTCATCCATATAGTACTGTCCTAAATCATCACCGATAAATTCATCAATCGGCGTCAGGTAATTGTTAGCTGCATAATCAGGGAAACATGCATTACCTTCAATGAACTGCAAGTCGCTAGGTGTTCCGGCAGCAAGGTTTTTCTGCATGTTGCTGATCGCTGTTCCCCAACCGGGAGCGTTGATCGTTACTTTTCCGCCGTATTTTTTCTCAAATTCAGCAACAGCGTCTAAAACAAAGCTATCACCGGCAACGATATTTCGATCCGTTGTCCAGTATAAGTCCATTGTTACGTTCGGATTATCCAGCTTTGTAATGTTTAATAATCCGGCTGCTGCTGCTTCTGTAGGGGCTGCTGTGGCGGTAGCTTCCGTTGTTGAAGCCGCCTGAGTAGGGGCTGCTGTAGGGTCCGACGTGCTTGTCTCACTTGTTTTGCTGCATCCGACAGTCATAGATGCCATCATTGCAATTACCAGTAATCCACTTACTAACTTCTTTGCTTTCATAAAAAGCCTCCTTTAAAAGATTGATTAGATTTTTATCTATTACAACAGATTACAAATGAGAGCTTATACAATATCCCCCCCTCTATTGCTTTCTGCTATAACCAATTTATTACTGCTTGGAGCATAACCGGCTTTATCCGTTGTTTTACCGGATCATCAGGGTTTACCCTTTAATACCTGAGGTCTCTACACCTTCAACAAAAAGCCTTTGTGTAAAAATATAAAGTAACATTGGCGGGATCAGGAATAATAAGGCACCTGAATAGCTTAAGCTCATCTGGAACAACGTATCCGTATGGGTAGCCATATTTTGCTTCGCTGTCTCAACACTTACTGCAAGTGCAACCGCCAAAGGCTGGTGCTTTGAAGGAAAGTAGGTTCTTGTCAGTGCATACTCATTCCAATGCCATACTATGGAAAATAGGAATACTGTTACGATGGATGCTTTTACATTGGGCACCATAACCTTTATGAAAGTAATCCAATTTCCACAGCCGTCGATCTTTGCTGCTTCCTCCAGCTCCTTCGGGATATTACGGAAGGCCTGGCGGAAAATATAGATAAATAGACCGGAACGGATTCCGACGCCCATGGCTGAAGGCAGCCAAAAGGAATATCTGGTATCAATCAGCTTTACTGTATGACCTAGTAATTTTCCAATTCCAAAGAAATCAAAAAAACGGTATTGTATATAATTAGGTAAAAACATGATTTGTGAAGGAATAATAATTGATAAAATTACAAGTAAAAACAATGGTTCACGTAATTTAAAACGAAATCTTGCAAAGCCATAGCCGGTAACAGCCGCTGTTATTATCTGCAGGACGGCACAGGAGACACTTAAAATGATGCTTTCCTTAAGCGCATACCAGTAATTCATATATTGGATCGTTCGTTTTATATTGTTCAGGGTAAGAAACTTTGGTATATACTGCACGCTGATATCCGTATATTCGCTGACTGGCATAAAGGTTTTTGATATCATCTCCACTAATGGGAATAAAATTACGAAGCCTAAACCGAACATAAGGAAAAACCTGCATATGACCCATACTATCTTCGTTATTTTCGTTATAAAGTGTTTCGTAAGCCGCTTTTTAATCCGGTCTTTTACCCACTGTTTTGTTCGGATATTCTTTCTGCTTTTTTCATTTCCCAGACTATAATCCATGAGATTTCCACTCCTTTCATTAGTTGAGCACTCTCTAGTTTTCATTTACATAGAATACCTGTTTCGATGCAAAGAAATATGTGATCACAATGATGATAAAAACAATCAGACTGTACATTAATCCTAAGGCTGTACTGCCTCCCAGATTACCTTGGTTTGTGTATTCTTCAAGGATGAATTTCATCATAGGATTTGAAACATTTGTAAAGGAATCAATCAGGGAATATACAAACACTACTAAGGTAATCGGTGATACTCTTACCCATGTGATTTTCCAGAAGCATTCCCAGGCTGTGGCTCCTTCCATTGTTGCCGCCTCATATTCCGCTCTGGGTATGCTCTGCAAACCGGCTAAAAACAAAAGAATTTGTATTCCGGACATCCAGACTATGTTAAATATTCGATCGGACACTTTACTAAAGAAATCTGTTATAAAGTAGGGTAACCCAAGGTTCACAAGAAAGCCTGTGATATCTCCGGTTTGGAATATCATGGTATTCTCCTTCTCTAAATCCGTATTTAAGCCAACCGACAATAGTATCTGTATTACAATCCCCGAGGTGATGATTACCGGCAGGAAAAATAGTGCCCTGGATAAAGTTCTTCCTCGAAATTCCTGATTCAGAATCATCGCTATAAACAAGCTGAATATGATACAAACCGGAACATCAATCAAGAATCCGCTGATTGCAGGCTGGAATGTGGAGCCAAAGAAATGGATATCCTCCTTAAATTTATAAGTGAAATTGTCAAAACCAATAAATTGATATTCCATTCCTGTTATTCCAATTGACATCTTATTAAAGGCATAATAGAAGGACATTGCCAAAGGTCTTAGGAAGAGAAATATTGTTCCTATCAGCCACACGGATATAAATAAATATCCGGTACGTGCCTCTCGTTTTCGCATATTCGTCATTTTAGATTTCTTTTTTCTGACCAGATGCTTCATTTCATTTATCCCTCCTAATTACTTGTGCCTTTGATAAACACAAAATTCTTGGCATTTATCTGTTGTCCGTCTACTGTTACTGGATTTTTTCCGTAATTTACATAAATTGTGCTCCCATCCTCAAAAACAGTTTTATATACTTTTTTCTGAAGCATGGTATGATCTATTATTACTTTATCACTGACTGCCTGCAGCACAGGAGCTGCTATCTTATACTGAGCTGCTACCGTATCAAGCCAATCCTCCGCACTTCCGGTAAAGATAAAATTATATTTTGTCTTTACTATTTCGAAGGGATCTCCTGCCATTAGCGTATAGCCAAGATTGCTGCCTGTTTCAAGTGCCTTTAAAAGCTCCGCCTGCGGATCCGCACTCAGGTTGATCGGCTCTGTTGAGTAGGAAGTATATCCATGGAAAACAATCTGATAAAATGGTACCGTCTCATCTTCCATATCATATTGTGTTGATTGTGAGGTTACCCCAAAGATATGGCTGGCATCGATTGCCGCGTATGCATTGCCTCCATCAACCATCACATTACTAAACTGCTCCTTCGCCTCTTTCAAAATCGTTTCCCAAAGCTTTCGTGTATCATCCCGGTGATATCCGTTTGCTTTCTGGGAAAAGTCAGAGTATACCATATTTCCCATGGAGGTCAGGGAAATGTTATCTACCAGCAGCTTGTCATAATTCTTTGTTAATTCTTCAAAAGCTTGATATGTTTTGGTAGGTGTCAATAAGCGCCATTTTCTAACCTCGCCCGTTCCATTCATTACATTTTTTAAAGTATCCAGATCATATTGATATTGGAACGCTGGCGTCTGTATAATTGACTGAGCTGTATCACCAAGCAGTGTCATTCCATTACCGCTTTTATAAAAATTAAGCAAATCAATATCAGGGAAGAATTCAATTCCTTTCTCCTTAATAAAGTCAGTTAAATCCTTATAATCATCATAGCCACCCAAGGCACCTTCAAACTCAGGCTTGGTAAGAATTTCAGATTCAATTCCGCCCTTCTGCCAACCGGTGTATTTAAATGCGATCTGGTCAACTCCTTTATCCAGCAGCTGCCGTAATATATCTTTTGCTTCCTGGTAAGTAGTCAGCTTATGTACTGCCTTATACTTTATTCCCAGCATATATGCATCCATCTTCAGCCCACCGTACAGATCAAGATACAACAAAGAAGTGGTTACAGAAGCCTTTTTCTCTAATCCTTTATTTTCGATTAAGTAATTACGGTAGCATTCTGCCATATCTACATAGCTAAGGTCTGCTTTATGTAATAGATAATACTTTACTTCGAATTTATCATTTTTCGGGAAAACCTTTGTTACTACATTGGCAGCTATCGCTTTCGCTGAACCGTAACGGTTGCTGACTTCAGTAACTGCCTGAGCCACCTGGCGGTAAATGAACTTCGGGTAAACATTGTTGTAGGAAGTAATCGCGCCACTGGTCATCGCATTAATTGAGGCGCTTGCCTCTCCCTCTGTTATTACAGCAAGATATCCACTGTCTCCGGTTTTCGCTCCAAAGACCGGCATACGGATGCTTTTACCAATATCTGTATTGCGCTCCAGGTAAAGCGATGGCTCTCTGGAGTAAACCTCCTGGCTATACGGTTGGTAAGAGGCTTTGTTATTATTGTCATACATTAAAGCTCCACAGCCATCCGGTACAAAGATATACCCTTCATCCTTAAGTCCTGCCGCTCCAAAGTAAGGTAATAAGCTGATACTCATCACTCCATTGCCAGACTCTTTAAAATCCTGAAAGGGAACCTGTACTCTAAGACCATCCTCTTCCAGCGTATAATTTAAAGCAACCGCTACATTGGCACTATCAAAATAGTACCAGAACTTAATACCGTTCTCAGTGGGTTCATAGCTGATATTACCGCTATTCACAGCTCCTCCCAAAGTATTGGCAAAGCTTGTTCCTCCCCCCTGATCTATAAATTCAACGACAGCCTGGCTTCCTAACGCCATTTTGTTCATGGCTTTTGCAAGCTGATCTTCCTCTTTATCGATCGGATTTGAAGCATAAAGATAATTTGCAGTCTTATCCCATACTCCTATTTCCCCGTTATCCTTCATACATAAAATAAAGTGGTCATTTTCTGCTATGATATAATTGTAGTAGGATAGCTTATCTGTTTTCCCTATGCTTCTCCAGTTATCGCCTACCTTACTGGCCGGCAGTGTTATCTTTTCTTCTGCAGAGCCCGTTAAAACAGTATCTGTCTGATTGCTTTTTGTCCAAAGCCTATCCTTAAGAACAAATATCCCTGCTGCAATGATCAGTACAACCATGATTAGCGCTATAAACAAATTTCTTCTTGTCTTCATCTTTACCTCCATGATTTTCCTTCCCTATAGCATTCGCAGTCTTATTTCAAAAAAGATTGTTACAACAAAAGAATAAACCTGTGAAGCCAGACCAGATACCAATACCACCAGGAACAACATAATAAGAACACCAATTATTGTTAATGCAATCGATGCTATGGTTTTAGCGGCGGTATAATCATGGATTACATGGAGTGCTAAGAAAATTAAAAGCATTGACCATATAACTCCAACGGTATTCATATAATCGAGAAAGATACCTTCCTCTTTTCTTACCAGGAAATAGGTTAAGATAACCCTGGTTATTCCTAACATTTCATACGGTAACAAGGCATATGCGCAGGTAATCCATATCTCAACAAACTTTCCTTTGCCATCCATTAAGGTAGTAAAGCACCAATTGGATACAGCAGCCATGGTAAAAATCACAATGCTTGTTAATAAAATCTGCTGCAGCTGTACGGGTTCCCCCAGATGTCTGTCACTGGTAAAGTCAAAATCCACATATCCCCAATCAAGTATTTTCAGGAGCACCCAGACTGCGAGGATGATATTCGCTACTTTTAGGCTGTACTTTTTATTATTTTTCAGTTCCTGGAAGCCATCCACCGGGTGGACCAGGATATAGAGCGGATAAACATACTTATTCATGGATTTATAAAATTCGCTCATGTCATTTATCCCCCTTCGTTATGGATCTCTTATTCATATCATGAACCTTTGCAGAGATGATTTTTGATGCGATAATAAATACAAATGCAGCCAGGATAATTCCAAAGAAGATAAAAGCAAAATGCTCTTTCATCCATTCATTACGGATTTCTTTTTTCACCTCTGAGTATTTTCCGTTTGCTACGTTCGATCGCTCAAATATCTTTTTTGCTGCTTTATAGTTATCGCCTTCATAATAAGCCATTCCTAAGCCTAATAAGGAATATTCAAAATTCTGATCCATCTTAACAACTTCATCAAACAAACTCTTACTGTCCAGATAATAACCGTCTTCAAACATGGAGAAGGCTTTGATACTGATTTCTCCAAAATAAGTAGGTTCAAAAACCGTAATATTCTTTTTCGTATTATCGAGTACGAATATCTTGCCATGTAAGGTCTCGATAGCGACCGGATTTAAAAAGCGCCCCAAGGTAGATCCATTGCCGCCAAAGATAGCCAGCTGGCCGCCTTCCTGCTCATACTGATAAATGTTACATTTTCCCTTATCCAGGGCATAGATAAAATGATTTTCATCCACGGCTACATCGCAAAAATTGGTCAGCCAGGTTGTCTCAGTGGTTGAAAAATCCGGCATATCACCCCAGAGATACCAGCCTGTATCCTCTATAATATTTGTACCCAACGGGTTGAGCTTCTTAATCATGGAATCCTCAAAGGGATCATCACTAAATGCTGTTACCGTATAGATAAAGCCTTTCTCATCAATATCAAAGTTCGCAAACTCTACAGGAATAAAATTAACCATTTTATCTCTTTGGCTTTTGGTAGCAAACTTACGAAGAGTTACGTCAAGTAATCTTTTAACGGTAAGCATTACCTTATTTCTGCCATAGAAGCCCAGGAAATTTCCTGCTTCATCAATCATATAGGCACCCTGGCTTGATTTATCCGATATGATATATACGATATTTCTATCATCTACCAGTACCTTTTTTGGATCAAATGCAACTGAAGCATCTAAGAGATAGGAATCCGGTCTTGTAATAATCCTGGTGATGTTACCCTCCTGGTCACTGACAAGGACTCGCTGGTTTGCCTTATCTGCCAAATAGATTTTTCCGTCCTTATTAACGAATAAGCCTTCCGCTCCTGTAATATTTTCCTCTCCATTCGCAGAACGGAAATGATCGATGATTTTTACCGGATTAAAGTCTTCCGTAAATACTACAATACGGTTATTGCCGGAATCGAGTACATAAATGAGATTATTATTATCTACGAATAAATCCATTGGATTATTAAAATCCCCAACCTGAAGCTCTTTTCCGTTATACGCATCCTCCGCTACATAACTGTACTGGGATGGCATGGCATTCCCCCACCAATCATAACGGTAATCCGCAAGTGCAACGGATGCCGGTTGAAGAAGGATAAGCAGTGAGAGTACCAGAGTAGTCCGTCTTAATAATTTTTTAAACATAGTCCATCCTCCTGCCTTATTCTTTAATGCCCGCATGAGCCATTGTTTCCATAATACTGCTTTGTGTCAGCAGGAATATTACTACCGGCGGTATCAGCATTACCAGATTGGCTGCTGATGCGACACCTGCACGGGCTATACCGCCTGATTGGATCTGTGCCAATGCGGTAGGAAACATTTTTAAAGATTCCTTATAGATAAAGTTTCCTCCTGTCATACTCCACATCCCCTGGAAGGCAAATATGATTAAAGTTAACCATGCCGGTTTTACATTCGGCATAACAATTCTCCAGTAGATGCCGAATTCATGCATGCCGTCGATTCTGGCCGCTTCCAGAAGGGAGGTACTGATTCCCTCCATAAATTGTTTCATCAGGAATAAGCCCATCGGAGTGGCCATTGCCGGAAGCAGCAAGGCCCAGTATGTATTAATCATTCCAAGCTTTGATATAACAATATACTGTACAAGACCTAATACACCGCCGGAAAAGAGCAAAGAGACTGTTACTAATTTAAATAAAAGCTTTTTCCCGGGGAAATCATTCTTCGCCAAAGGATAAGCTGCCATTGACGATACGATTACATTGCCTGCGGTGCCAACTACACTGACAAATACACTGTTAAAAATATAGCGGCTGTATGGAACCCATAAGGCTCCTGATAATTGACCTATCAATTTAAAATTCTTTAAAGTTGGATTATTTACCGTAAATCTTGGTGGGAAGATAAATAATTCATCCAGTGGCTTAAAGGCTGAAACTACTGCATAGACAAGTGGCATTACCATAAATCCGCCCAATATTACCAGCATCAGAAACACTACTATATTGCCGCCAATTGACCTGTTAAGAGTTTTGGTCCTTGAAATACTTGTTTTATAATTAAGCCAGGATTTTTTCAATTTATATAAAATAAAATTCTTTTCTTTTACCTTACCTGCTAATTCCATCATATCCTCCATTCCCTTATGTCTGTCCCAATTCTATAAGCTTCCACTATTGATTTCTTTCAAGCCAGCAGAACTTATGCCGCTTGCGGCATTTACTAGTCTCTTTCCATCAATAATGTAGTTATCAGCTTGTTGGTTAAAAGCATGACAAGAAGTAATATTGTAGAAATTGCGCATGCATAGCCCATATCGTACCGGACAGAACCATAATCATAAATGTGGGTCATAATCGTATGTCCCGCATAGTTTGTACTAGGAAAGCCTGCTAATTGGATGGATATATTACCTACCGCAAAGGAAGAGGAAATCTGCATAACAGCTGCAAAAAGCATTTGCCTTTTCATAGATGGTACTGTGATATAGATTAATTCCTGGAAACGGTTCTTCACACCATCCATAACTCCGGCTTCATAAATGGATCTGTCTACCGTCTTAAATCCAGCCCCAAGTGCCAGAAAGCCTGCTCCAAGACTTAGCCACAGCTGTACGATAATCAAGGTAATCATTATATACTTTGCATCAGTAAACCATTTAATAGGGTCTTGTATAATACCCATTCCTCCTATGGTCATCAGGACAGAATTCACCAAGCCGTATTGGTCATCGGAGAAGATGAACTGCCAGATCATGAATAGGTTGCCGGATAAGGAGGGTGCATAAAAGACTAAGGTTAATACCGTCCGTAAAAACCGCGGCAAATCATTAATAAACCATGCCAGCAGGAAGCATAAGATGTAGCTGATCGGGCCGGTAATAAAAGCAAATACAATCGTATTCTTCACAGCAAGCAGAAATACTTCATCATTTAAAAAGACAGAGACATAATTCGAGAGCCCAATGAATTTCGGAATATTCAGCATATTAAAATAAGTAAATCCCAAGGTTATGGAGGCAATTACCGGTATTACAGTAAAAAGAGTGAATAATGTAAAATAAGGAGCTATTAAAAGATAATTACTTTTGTTCATCTTGATTCGCTGCTTTAGGCTTAAATTACTCTTTATTTTCTTGGGAAAAAACAATCGGTAGGTCCATATTAATTTTTCTTTCACTCTTCCCCTCCTGCTGTTGTAAGTCCAAATTCTTCACGTTTCCGGGCTATTTCATAATTAATTAATTTATTCTGAAATACCATCGCCTGACGCGGGGATTTCTTATCATATACTATGGAACGGAATGCATTTTGCAGTGCTCTCACCGTATAGTAGCTGCCCGGTATCTGCGGAATGCCTTTGATTTGTGATAATGCCTCAGATAATCCGGCATATTCCTTATCAGACCATGGAAGCAGTTCTAAGGTCTTTATATTGGCGGGCGTAAATCTTGATGATGGACCAAGAAGTCCTTCCAGCTGTATTCCATATCTTGCTTTTACTTCATCTCTGGACCACCATTCCATGAATTTCCAAGCAGCTTCTTTATCCTTAGCACTGTTTAGCATAATTGTTCCTGACACGGTAGAGTAAGAGGAACGGTCTATGCTTCCATCCTCCTTAGCTACTCCCGGAATAGCTACCATATCCCACAATCCATTGATTTCAGGCGCTGCAACCACTAACTGGTTATAAACATTGTAAGGCTGGATTGACATTACTACTTCGCCGGAACGGAATCTCGAGTAAAAGTCCGTTTTTACCGGGAACCCATAATCTGTATAAAAGTCAGTATAGGTTTTCATAGCTTCAATGGCTGCCTTATTACCCAAATTGGCGCTTGTTCCATCTTCGCAGTAATAAGTTCCTCCGTTCTGGAAAAGAACGGTAGCAAAAATATCCTGAATGGTTATCTGTAAATTATTTCTTTGTATGATTGGCAGAATATTGTAGAAATCATCCCAGGTATTCGGTACCTTAATATTCAGCTTTTTAAATACGTCAGTTCTATAGAATAACATATTAAATACCTGAGTATCCGGTACTGCATAGGTACCGCCCTGATATTCAAAGGGTAATACGGAGGATTCATAGAATCTGGACTTTACTTTATCCCAACCATCAAATTTCGATAAGTCCTGCAGTGCACCTCTGATTGCAAAATTAACCGGTTGGTCTTCCGCTGTCATTATTGCTACATCCGGCCCCCGTCCTGCTACCGTTGCCTCAATCAGGGAACCCTGTACCAGCTCCAGCTCAACATTAATACCTGTTTCCGGAGTAAACATTTCATCAATAAGATCTCTTAATACCTGCGCCTGATCACGGCCGGCAGCGGTTGCATTTGCACTGATTGCATTCGCATTGGCACCTGGGACAGCCGTATTCAGCCATACCTTAACCGTTTTGCTGCCCGCTGAATTGCCAGAAGCTCCAACCTTGGCATTATTGTCATTAAAGGATGCAAGAAATCTTTCTATGGAATAAACACAGCGGTTGATAAATCCAACATTCGCCTTAGGCGTTCTTACATCCGGTGATTTCAAGTAGATATAATCAAGCTGCAGCTTCTGGTCCTGCATATCAACCAGCCAGGTTCCTAACGCACTGATGTTATTTTTAAATGCTCTCAACCGATATGAGATCTTTTCCGTATCTCCCAGGAAAGAATCTAATTGTATCCTCATTCGGTCGATTGCTCCGGTAGCGCTGCCTTTGCCGCCTGTAATAGCAATAATCGTGTTAAGCTCCTGCTCTAATTTATCGCGGTTCTTTGTGATAATATCCTTTAGACCCGGAATTCTGTCTTCCAGAAAATAATCTGTGAATTTATCCGGTGTTGCACCTGTTATCATTACAATCTGCAAATACAGATTATTCAGATCGAATACACAATCATTCATTCTCCGAAGGGAGTCTGTAAAAGCCCCCATCGTTACCTCCATCTTAATTTCATGTGTTCCGGCAGTCAGGTAAATCTTATATTCCTTTCCACTCCCATCAGCAAGGGTCATGGTCTGCCAGATGTCATCATAATTAAATTCTACCCGCTGCATTCCATCGAATAAGATTTTGTCGTCTATCAATACCTTACGGCTTGTGAACAAACCATCCAAATAATTCTGACGGTATTTAAAACCCAGGTTATAATATCCATCCTCCGGAACCTCCAGGTTCCAGGACATCCACTGTCCCGAATTCTTCCAAAGCTCTCCCCCGCCTGCATTGATGCGGATTTTACTTGGACTGTTAAGCTTCCCCTGGGAATCTTCTGTTCCTGAATTATTACGGTCGTAGGTCGGATACAACATAGCTCCGGTTTTATATTGCGCATTTTCAGCCTGTACTTTAATCAATTGACCGGTGGTATCCTTACCTGGGTTAGCAGCCAGATATTCATCATAGGTAGGAATTGCTTCCGGCGGTGATAGGGTTATGCTTTTCAGCTTTAAATCCACACCATTAGCCGCAAGTCTGATTTTGTTCGTACCTTTTTGTAAATAGAACTGATATGCTCCTTCATAAAAGCCTGTTGTATTTGCTAAGGTGTGTACCTGCCAGTCAAATACCATTACCTGCTTTGGAGCAATTTCATTTCCATTGGCATCTTTTCTTATTTCTGTTTCATTTTTATATATTCTTGGAACTGCTATATCCGCAGCTTCCTTAAAAGGTGTCCTGCCATTCAGTGATACCTGAACTTTAATATCTCTGGTCGTTGTATCCGTCTGTGCATATTCTAATGTAATCCGGTATAATCCCTCTTCACTCACATCGACACTATATTCAACCCAGCTGTCATTCCCTTTTTCTAAGAAGTAATATGCCGTACCGTTCTCTTCCATATATTTAGCATTATTACCTAACTGAATAACCTTGTCTGTACCGGCAACAATGGTTTCTTCTCCCTCAGCTGCGTTATTATTCTCTTCTAAATAGGTACTGTAATTCTCCGTAGAAGCATCCGCATCTGGAATTACATCAGTATCTGAAGCTAATCCCGTATCAGAAGCATCCTCTAAGATATTAACGTCCTGCTGATTACCATTCGTAGAATCTGCAAATATCTTTACCGGATTCATAATGATTGAAGTTATAAATATGAAACTCAGTAAATAAGCTAATATCTTATTTTTCTTAATAATCATTCTATAAAACACCTCCTGCTGTAGCATCCTGATATCTTATCAAGCAAGCATTGTTATCTGTTGTTGATAAGCCGATTATAGGAGCCGCAAAAAACTTTCACAATGCGAATAATTAACAGAGGGGCAAATTAGCAGAATAATAGACTAATTGATGATTTATAAACAAGCAAATTTTGTTACTTTTTAATAATCAGCAATTTTTTATGCTTGATTTTTATTGAAAAAGAATATCTTCATTACAGAATCATCGAAATCTAAAAATTGATGAAACTCTGATTTTGCATGGATGAAAATAAAATTGACAATTTCTAAAATTGATTATTTCTGAACTGGAAGAATAATAATAGTAGTATTGGCATATGGTAGATCATCTTTTTCAAGCTTTACTTCGTGTATTTTTATACATTTAAAATGTAATTTTGATGAAAATAAAACATCCAAGTGTACCGTCTCATTGACCTTTAGAAAAATATGCCGGATAGTTCGTGACAGTGCAAAGAACTAAAGTTCTTAGGTAAAATTCCGACGGCAATGCGGTGTCATTGTCTTGGAATTTTAACGACGCAATGTTGCGGACTAGCTGCGTAGATTTATCTAATTGTCAATGTGTCAGTACACTAGGGCTGCGGCGAGGCTTTTTGAATATTGCATATGTAAATTCAGACAAGTTAAATGTCTAGTTATTTATGAAACGTTGTACTAAGGGACTGTTGCAAAATATTAGTTATTACACAAGAAAAGGATAATAGCTCCCCCATACACATAAGACCGACATCTTACTGATATTGTCTGCCATTGTCGAACTTAAATGCTCGTTTCTGACATACAATATCAGCAATCTGTCTGTCAAACAGTGTATTACAAGGTGTTATTATCCTTTTCTTTAATTAAATAATGATTTTGCTACAGCCCCTTGGACGGGATTATATATCCTAAGAAACGGGGGTTGCACTATTATAACTGCATTTCGTGATGAATGAATTTATTATGACCAGTTTTGAATCAATGCGTTAGCGTCTGACTCCAATATAGCCTTTACTTCTGCGGTAACATTATCACCCAATGCTTCATTATTCAGATGCTTCACAAAATCTTCCATATGCTTAGCAGCCTGATCAAACCTGCCGATATCAAGCTGATGCTGTGCCTGAGACAGGTTATTATTTAGTTGGTTCATTAATGGTGCAGAAAGCTTACCCTCTGCCATATAACGTTCCATCAGATGACCTATGGCTGCCAAGCTTGTTGTTACTTCATAAAAAATTTCCTGATCCACTATATTGCCTGCATTATCTCTTATAACAATATGGACAGTATGAGTTCCTGTTTTTCCTGCAAAATCAATCCGTAAAGCCGAACCCGTAACCGCATTCGTTATGTCATAGGATGTAGTATCATCAATGGTTACAGCTGCAGCTGCAATTCCGGATAGATTATCAGCAACCTGAACTGACAGCAACTGATCATCCTCGAAGCTGCTTCCGGTGGTTACCGCTTTTCCATCTGCTTCTAAGGTAAAGGTAGGTACTGTTTTATCAATATTTAATTTGATTTCTTTCCTTTCTTCGATATTGCCAGCCATATCCGTGGACTTGTACTGTATTGTATAGCTTCCATCCTGATCCAGTATCATTGCTCCTGTATAAGGAAGCCATTCTCCGCTGTCACCCATTCGATACTCCGTCTTATCTACTCCGGACAGATTGTCTGCTGTCGTCAATGTAACCGTTACATCAGATGAATACCAATTATTATTGAAGGTGCCTGTCGTTGTACCGATTGTCTCCGGTGCCTTCGTATCAACTTTCACTGAGGCGGTATAATCGGCATAGACATTACCTTTTCTATCCGTTGATCCGTAAAGGATATGATACTCCTTATCCTCATCCAAAAGTATTGCCTGAGTATAAGGCTCCCACACAATACCATCCCTGCTGTACTTCACTACATTGCTTGAAGCTAAGGTCATTGTCACCGGTACTGTATACCATCCGTTCAGACCATTTGCCTCAGCAGGCTCCAAAGCTGAAGCTACTGGACATCTCAGCTTCTCATAAGCATTAAGTAGATTACTTGCTGCCATATCAATATCTGCCTGAGTTGCCATGGAATTTGCCGCAACCGCCTGCGCCTGCGTTAATGCAGCTTGCAAATCTGCTACATTTGCCTCCATATAAAGACTGGTGTCAATTGTTGAAGTCTCCTCCAGCAGGAGGGTAAGAAGCGTATTGTCTATAGCCGGTTTGTAATATTCCAGTTCAGCTACATTACCGTTACTATTAGCCGAATAGAAGCGGATATAACGGTAAGCCG
The DNA here is from genome assembly GCA_035564175.1 of Mobilitalea sp. GTDB lineage: Bacteria > Bacillota > Clostridia > Lachnospirales > Lachnospiraceae > Mobilitalea. The sequence goes on along the minus strand of DATMUM010000188.1, from coordinate 2,239 downwards.
TATTATTATTTATCGCGAAGGAATACCAGGCATTCGCGGTAACACCGCTTATTGTATACAGGTCAACAAAATTAGTTCCGTCATTTGAACCTTGAATGATAGTCCCATTCATCCTTGACTGATAATTCGTTCTTGGATAGCATCGGAAGCTGCCGACTGTCTGCTCATTGCCTGCACCCAGATCCACAAGGATCCAGCCCGGATTGTATTGGTTATCGGTAAAGGTACCCGTATTACCGTCAAAGGCAAACCAACCATTTTGAGCCGTATTATATTTTTTATTCCAGGATATATGGGAAGCAACTACCATGGAAGCTGCAACCGGGATTTTCTCAGCCGAAAGCGTAGCTGTAGAAACTAATAAGCTCTTGGCCTGTGTAAGCTGAACTACAAGACTGGCCTTATCCGAATCCGGTTTGTCCATCTCGGCCTCAATACGTGTTATTTCATTCAAATATCGGTAATAGCTTCCCTTCGTATAGGTATCGGGAGAAACAATATCCAGCTTGACGATTAAGCAAATCTCCCGGCTCGCAGTTAAGCTTCCATTACTTACATTAACGGTAACCGTATGATTGCCATAATCCGACTGTGAAGGTATCCAGCTAAGGATACCGGTCGATTCGTTCATTACTGCTCCTGCCGGTAACTTGGTCGCACTGTAGGTAAGCGGTATACCGGCAGGATCGGCTGCAGCTACCTGATAAGTAAACATCTGCCCTGCCGTCATTTCCATCGGAGCAGCTTCTTCAATCACCGGCTGACCAATTACCTTGATCCGGATGGATTTTTTCGTAGACAAACCGCCGGCAGCCGCCGTAAAGGTTACCGTATAAATGCCGCCTTGTTCCCGAGTCGGTATCCATTGGAAGGTCTGTGTTGCCGCATCGAAGGAAGCGCCTTCCGGAAGGCCGATAACTCCATAATCAATCACCTGATCCGTATTAACTGCGTGAACAGTGAAGGTGAGTGTATTACCTGCTGTGACGGTTTTACCTGTAAGCCCCTCAAATACCGGCATACCAGGAATCAGCTGAAGTCCGTTCAGGATAACCCGTAAGCTCTTAGCTGCTTCGTCAATTTCTGACTGGGTTGCATTAACAGCTTCCATAACCGTCTTTGCATGATCATAGGCTGCCTGGAAGCCTGCTCTGCTTTTCTCCGTATAGTTCTCAATAATAAGCTCATCTGCCTGTTCCAATAATTGTGATAATAGGCTTGTATCAAGCCATTTCAGTGAATTGTTAGCTAATGCATTAATTTCATCCGTACTCATAGCATAGTTATAAATATGGAATTCATCTACCATACCATTGAACAAAGGATCCGGCCATTGACTTTTCCCAATGTAGTTCACGCCGGGCTTAAAGTCACTGGGCTTGATGGTGATACCGGCAGTTTCTGCTTTTAATGCACCATTCACATACAGCTTCGCCGTATTATTTCCAAGTGTAACTGCTATATGCACCCATTGATTGGAAGCCAGCTGCGAGGTTTGAACCGTTTGTTCACTTCCACCGTTCTTTATTGCAAAACGCAAGGTATTATCCCCCGATCTCGGTGTAAGGAATAAGTATTGGCTGGTGTTATTACCAAAATCGAAGATACGCTGCCACTGATTACCGCCACTCCAGTTGACCCATGCTGCTATGGTAATTTCATTGTAATTTGCCAAAGGATGCTCCGTGGGCAGCTGGACATAGCTATCGCTGCCGTTTAAGCTAATCGCCTGACCTACCTTACCTGTCTGGTAAGAAACAGTTCCATGCTCGGTTGCCTGAAATGCACCATAGGTATTATTCGCATTGCCCTCAAAGGAATAGAGGAATACCGGCTTTAGCACAAGCAATGCCTCCGCCTGGGAAATCTCTGCTGCAAGTGCAGCCTTATCAGCTCCGGACTTTGCCATCTCTGCTTCAATCCGTGTCATTTCATCCATATACTGTTGGTAGCTGCTGCTTAAATAAGCTTCCGGTGACAGGATATGAAGCTTAACGTGGAAATTGATTGTCTGGGTAGCCGTAAAATATCTGTTGCTGACGGTAAAGGTGACCGGATAGTCTCCATAATTCTCCTGTGCAGGAGTCCAGGTCATGATACCGGAGGACGGGTTTAGTATTGCACCTGCAGGTAATTTACCGGCACTATAGGTAAGAGGTATACCCGCCGGATCAGATGCTTCTAACTGATAGCTAAATAACTTCTCTGCCGTTAATTCTATATCTGTAACAGCTTCGAT
>DATMUM010000187.1:0-2546 GCA_035564175.1 Mobilitalea sp. | reverse complement strand
GATACGATCAGCCGGGTGAAATCGAATGTAATGCCGAACATCACCTCCCGGACGATTACATTTGTTATTATAATGATTGAAATGATCGGTGTGGTTCTTATTACATTTGTCGCTGCCCTGTTAATTGCAAAGGATGTACCTGTATACAAAGAAAAATATAAATATAACGATATTTACCGTGATGTCCATAAGGTTACGGTAAAGCTTGCAGATGCCGGGATTGCGTATCTGCGTACCCAGTTTATCATCATGGTGGTTGTTGCTTTCTTTTGTGTTCTCGGATTAACCTTAATAAGAAATGAATATGCATTACTATTGGGGCTGGGAATTGCATTCCTGGATGCACTGCCCATTCTTGGAGATGGATTGGTTTTCATTCCTTGGAGTATTATTATGCTTTTAAATGGCAATATTTATGCGGCTGCTATATTAATTTCCACATATCTGATTAATCAGGTTGTCCGGGAAGTACTTGAACCGAAACTGCTGGGAAACCGAATCGGTGTGAGACCCATTTTTACCTTGATTTCAATGTATGTCGGATTGAAGCTGTTTTCGATTGCCGGCTTTATCCTTGGTCCCATCGGATTGATCATCATTATAACGGTAGTCAAGGTGGTCAATGAGAAAACGGCGGTTGCAAACGCGGAGCATGTCCCTTATAATGAAGATTAAGGGCATAAAAATATTAATCTATGAATAAAGGCCCAGTAAATGGGCCTGCTTTTAATTAATAAAAGAAAAGGGCTGATTTTGTGAAAAAGGATGAGTTTGCTGTTACACCTCCAATGGGATGGGACAGCTGGGATTGCTACGGTGCCAGTGTAACGGAAGAGGAAGTCAGGGCGAATGCACTGTATATGGCTAATAATTTAAAGAAATTTAACTGGCAGTATATCATTGTTGATATTCAGTGGTATGAACCCATGGCGTCTGGTACACAGTATCATAATCTGGCATCGCTTTGCATGGATGAATACGGAAGGCTTTTACCTGCTGTCAATCGTTTCCCCAGTGCAGCAGATGGAACCGGTTTTCGGACTCTTTCCGATTATATTCATTCCCTTGGCTTAAAGTTCGGTATACATATCATGAGAGGAATTCCAAGACAGGCAGTATATCAGAATACTCCGATCAAAGGGTCGGATTATACCGCAAGGGATGCAGCGGATGGGTTTAATGTATGCTTATGGAATCAGGATATGTATGGAATGAATGCAGGAGAACAGGCATCGTCTAGATCGAAAGCTGCTGCACAGGCTTATTACGATTCCATCATTGAGCTATACTGCGGATGGGGTGTGGATTATATTAAGGTTGATGATCTATCGGCACCGAACTATCGTAAGGAAGAGATAGAAATGCTTCGTAAGGCGATAGATGCTTCCGGCAGAAGTATCGTATTTTCCGCTTCACCGGGCGACACGCCGTTAGATGCTGCGGCACACTGCGTCCAGAATCTCAACCTCTGGAGAGTTTCGAATGATTTCTGGGATGAATGGAGACTTCTATACAAGCAGTTCGGATTGATGGATGCATGGAATCCTTACATGGCGGCAGGACATTTTCCGGATGCGGATATGATACCGATAGGACATCTTTCTGTTCGCACGAATGCGGATTATAATCCGAGCCGGAGAACAAGATTTACCACGGATGAACAGTATACAATGATGTCATTATGGGCGATGAGCCGGTCACCGTTAATCCTGGGCTGTGAATTAACTGATCTGGATGAATTCTCCTTGAGCCTGATTACGAATCCGGAGGTCTTAAATATCAATCAAAATTCTCAAGGTAACCACCAGCATTCTAGGCATGATGACTGCCCTGTGTGGGTGGCGGAAGGACCGAATGGGCAGAAATATCTTGGCTTATTTAACTTAAATGAGGAAGCTAGAGTTGTCGGAGTAATCTTAGATGAGGTTGGATTAAAGGGAACACAGAAAGTAACGGATGTCTGGAATGGGTCTGGACTTGGCAGCTGCGAGGATATTATAGCATTTAAGATAAATCCTCACGGATGTAAGCTCCTGTGTTTAACATAGATTGACGCTTAACATGCTTAACAAGCTTCAATATGGAATATTATTATACATTTAAGGTCTTAACAAAAATGCCTTGGGTAATAATTCTTGACAAAACGGGATTTCTGGCATAAAATAATGTACATTAATTTCCTATATTTATTTATAATATCAGCGTTGAAGAGAATAGTAGATGACAATCACATTCCAGAGAGGGAGGCATTGGTGAGAGCTTCCTATGCAGATGTCTTTGAACCAGCCTTGGAGCTTCATATGAAAGGAATGCATTCCTAAAAGTATGACGTATCACCGGCGTTAACGGTTAGAGAGAGCTGCTTCATAGCAGCTAACTAGGGTGGCACCGCCGAGTCTTTCGGTCCCTTCGGGACAGAAGGACTTTTTTTATGCACTAATTCCCCAAATGATACGCTCGGAATACAGACGATAATATTTTGGCTTAAAAGGTATAAAGATAAGTAAATATTGGTTACAATTTTGATTGAATCAAAGAAGGAGAGA
>DATMUM010000186.1:0-6435 GCA_035564175.1 Mobilitalea sp. | reverse complement strand
ATAATAGCTAGGTTATAATAGACAAAAGATTACTACATAAGAATTTGCCCAAGGAAGGGAAGTTAGGAGTAATCATGAAATTTACGGATTTTAAGGTAATATTGCCTGCCATCATTTCTTTTGGAGTATGCGTGGTGCTTTGCCCGATATTGATACCGCTTCTGAAGAAATTAAAATTCGGTCAGTTTGTAAGGCAGGAAGGTCCGGAAACACATTTAAAAAAGTCAGGTACCCCGACAATGGGTGGTATTATCATAGTTTTAAGCAGTGCAATTACCTCATTATTTTATATCAGAGATTACATGGAAATTGTACCGGTATTATTTGCAACCATTGGTTTCGGAATCATTGGTTTCATGGATGACTATATAAAGATTGTAATGAAAAGGTCCATGGGATTAAAGGTGTGGCAGAAGCTTTTGGGACAGATTTTAGTGACTTCAATCCTTGGATTTTATCTTGTTAATGTTACACATGTCAGTACCAATATGCTGATACCGTTCTCAGGCGGAAAGTATCTGGACGTTTCCTATATGTTCGTACCATTGTTTTTTATTGTGGTACTTGGAACCGTGAACGGATCAAACTTTACGGATGGTCTGGATGGATTGGAGTCCAGTGTGACGGTACTCATTGCCACCTTCTTTACTGTGGTTGCGATAGGTATGAAAAGCGGTGTATCACCGATTACCTGTGCTGTTGCCGGAAGCCTTCTTGGTTTTCTCCTATATAATGTTTACCCTGCAAAGGTATTTATGGGAGACACCGGTTCACTTGCCCTGGGAGGCTTTGTGGCCGCTACGGCTTATATGCTGCAGATGCCATTGTTTATTATAATTGTTGCATTGATCTACCTCGTGGAGGTTATCTCAGTCATTCTTCAGGTAAGCTATTATAAGCTGACCGGAGGGAAACGTATCTTTAAGATGGCACCGATCCATCATCATTTTGAATTGATGGGGTGGTCGGAAACCCGGGTAGTTGCAATATTTTCAATCATAACGGCAATTCTTTGCCTAATCGCCCTGATGGGCATCAGCTAATGGAGGAAAGTGTGAAAAATCAAGATTTTTCACACGCAAATTTGTGCCTGCAGAACATGAAAATCTCTGATTTTCATGCACAAAGTTTGCAGGTTTTGAAGAAAGGCATGGTAATTATTATGCAGTTAAAGGATAAAAAAGTTCTGGTATTTGGTGCCGCGAAGAGCGGAATTTCAGCAACAAGACTTTTGCAGAAACAGGGGGCTTTTGTTGTATTATATGATGCCAATACAAAGTTTACAAAGTACGATTTTGTCAATGAATTTGAAACAGAACACAATTTCATGCTCGTTACGGGAGATTTTCCCGTTGACATGATAAAATCAATCGATTTATTAGTATTAAGCCCCGGAATACCTACAGACCTGCCTGTCGTAGAGCAGGTGAGAGCAGAGGGTGTCCCGATTTGGGGTGAGATAGAACTCGCTTACCGTTTTTTCAAAGGAAAGGTTATCGGTATTACTGGAACCAACGGCAAGACAACGACGACTTCGTTAGTCGGAGATATCATGAAAACCTATTACGATGAGGTATATGTAGTCGGTAATATCGGTAATCCTTATACGGACATTGCGATGGAGGCTTCCGAAAAGTCTGTAACAGTCATAGAGCTTAGCAGCTTCCAGTTAGAGACCATACAGGAGTTTAAGCCGGATGTCAGTGCTATTTTAAATATTACTCCGGATCATCTGAACCGCCATCATACTATGGAAAATTATATTCAGATGAAGGAAAATGTTGCAACGAATCAGACACCATCGGAAATTTGTGTTTTAAATTATGAGGATGAGGTCCTTCGCAAAATGGCGGAAAGACTTCATACGAGTGTAATGTTCTTTAGCAGTGCGAGAGAGCTTGAGAACGGTTTATATCTGGATGGTGAGGATATTATCTACTCAGTTGATGATGATAAATATCTGGTCTGCAATGTGAATGAGCTTAAAATCTTCGGAAAGCACAGCTATGAAAATGTTATGGCAGGTGTGGCAATTGCCATAGCAATGGGTGTTCCGATGGAGCTCATTAAGAAGGCGATTACTTCGTTTGTTGCAGTAGAGCACAGAATTGAATTTGTCGAAACCATTAACGGAGTTACTTATTATAATGACTCAAAAGGTACGAATCCCGATGCTTCCATCAAGGCAGTACAGTCGATGAAGGGACCTACAATCGTCATCGGAGGCGGCTATGATAAGCATAATGAATTTGATGAATGGATTGATTCCTTTGATGGTAAGGTAAAATATCTTGTACTGCTTGGGCAGACAAGGGATAAGATAGCGGAAACAGCCAGAAGACATGGCTTCCATAATATCATCATGGTTGAGGACTTAAAGGAAGCTGTTCGTATCAGCGCGCAAAAAGCTCAGTCAGGTGATGCAGTTTTACTTTCACCGGCTTGTGCAAGCTGGGGAATGTTTGAAAATTATGAGCAGCGCGGCAGACTCTTTAAAGAATATGTCAGGGAAATGCTTAAATAAAGCGGGAGTGTTAGTATATGAGCAGAACAGCAGGGGAAACGAACAAAAAGAAAATGCATAGTTATTATGACTACAGCCTACTATTCCTGATACTTTTTCTGGTGTGCTTTGGCTTAGTCATGATTTACAGCACCAGTTCCTATAATGCACAGAGGATTTACGGCAATGCTGCGTATTATTTGGAAAGGCAAGCTCTCTTGGGCGGTGCTGGAATACTTATCATGCTGTTCGTATCAAAAATCGATTATCACATTTACATCACGAATCTTCCTATTATAAAAGTGAAGCCAGTCACTTTACTTTATTTTCTTTGTATCGGATTGCAGATTTATGTATTAATCTTCGGACAGACAATCAATGGTGCAAAGCGTTGGATTAACCTTGGACCATTGGGAAGCTTCCAGCCCTCCGAGTTGACAAAGATTGCGGTAATCCTATTTACCGCCTACATAGTCAATCTGGCTCCCAAAAAGCTGGATAGGTTCCTCGGCTTCGTTCGGGTAGTGTTATTCATAGCACCTTTACTGGGATTAATTTTAATTGAAAACTTCTCAACCGCTTTGGTTGTGGGTGTTATCATGGTTGCAATCTGTTTTGTAGCCAGTAAAAAGAAAGGTTACTTTTTGATATCCGGCGGACTCTTTGCCGCTATTGGTACTCTCTTTGTTTTCGGTGTTTCCTACCGTTCCACCCGTATCGATGTATGGAGGAATATTGAGACACACCCGAAGGGCTATCAGATCCTGCAGGGCTTATATGCGATCGCATCCGGAGGAATTTTTGGAAAAGGACTCGGCGAAAGCATGCAGAAGTTGGGCTTCATACCGGAATCCCACAATGATATGATTTTCTCGGTTATTTGCGAGGAGCTTGGTTTATTCGGTGCATTCGCACTTATCTTACTTTTTATTTTGCTGATTTGGCGTATCTTTATCATCGCCATCAACGCACCCGATCTGTTCGGCGGACTGATCGCTACCGGTGTACTTGCCCATATAGCAATTCAAGTGCTATTAAATATTGCAGTAGTAACCAACACCATTCCTTCCACCGGTATACCTTTGCCGTTTATCAGTTACGGAGGCAGTTCGGTCATGGTTATCCTATTCGAAATGGGTATCGTGTTAAGTATCTCGAACCAGATTAAAGGAGAGAGGTGAATATTCCAGGGCATATTACCCTCTGAATAATCATATCTTATAGTTTGGTTGTTTCAATTTACTTAATTGTTCATCTGACACGCGGACAAGTTGGAATTCATATAGTAGTAGTATATTTCCCTATTGTCTGAGGTGTGCTATGTCGAGTATTAAGGTAATCGGCGGTAAGCAGTTAAAGGGTGAGTTAAAGATACAAGGTTCAAAGAATGCAGCATTACCCATAATAGCTGCTACTATTTTGAATAAAGGGATTACAATACTTAAGAACTGTCCCAAGATACTTGATGTATTTCATATGATAAAAATATTAGACGAACTGGGATGTAATGCGGCATGGGAAGGAAATACCTTATATGTGGACGCAGCGAAGGTTTCTTACACCACGGTTTCGGAGGAATACGTCAGTAAGATGAGAAGCTCCATCCTGTTTTTAGGTTCCATTCTTGGCAGATGCCATGAAGTAACGATAGCTTATCCCGGCGGCTGTTCCATTGGAAAAAGGCCGATTAATTATCACTTAAATGCTATAAAGAAAATGAATGTGATTCAGGAATTTCAGGGACCGGAGGATAATATTATCCATTGCTGTACGAATGAAATTATAGGAAATGATGTTTTTTTGGAGTTTCCTAGTGTAGGCGCAACACAGAATGTTATCCTGGCCGCTGTTCTATCGAAGGGAACTACAAGAATTTTCAATGCAGCAAGAGAGCCGGAGATAACGGAGCTTTGTAATTATCTTATTAAAGCAGGTGCAAAGATTAATGGAAAGGGCTCAGCATATATTGAGGTAGAAGGAGTGTTGAAACTCCATGATGTAGAATTTACTCTTTCTCCTGATCGTATCGTTGCAGGAACATATATGACGGCAATTGCAGCGGCAAATGGTGATGCAGTATTCTTGGACACACCGACAGAGGATATTGATTCAACGATTCGAATACTTAGAAGGACCGGATGCATCATTGATGCGTATGTAGATCATGTAAGGATACGTTCCAAGCGCAGACCGGAGCCGATTGAGCTGTTAAAGACACAGCCGTATCCTGGTTTCCCAACCGATATGCAGTCGCAGATGATGACAGTATTAAGTATTGCTGACGGGAGAAGCACTATTGTTGAAGAAATATTTGAATCACGTTATCAAAATGTGGATGAACTAAGGAAAATGGGGGCTATGATCAGCCTTGAAGCCGTTGGAAACAAAGCAATCATTTCAGGTATTAAAAAACTTACCGGAGCGGTCGTAGAAGCACATGACCTGCGAGGTGGGGCAGCACTTGTTGTTGCCGGGCTCGCCGCAGAGGGGACAACGATTATCCGTGAGGCAACCTGTATTGAACGTGGATATGAAGATATCTGCAGAGATTTATCCGTATTTGGGGCAGACATCTGCTATTGCAGCGAGAATGCTTTGTAAAAGGAATAAACGCACTAGGAATAACTCCTTTGAAAGGCTTGGGAAAAAACATGAGAAGCAGAAAAAGAAAAAGTGTACTTACGAGAATATGGCATAAAGCATTAGGGATTCTTCTGATATTCGGCATTCCTCTACTTCTTTTCGGATTTACCTTTCAATTGAAGAAGATTAATGTACAGGGTACAGAACAAGTTACCGCCGATGAAGTAAAGACAGCACTTGTTCAGACGAAATTTGATTCGAATACGATACTATTTTATCTAAAGAATAAGTTCTATGCGGATACGAAAATTCCTTTCGTAGAAAAGATTGACGTTGGTTATAAGGATAACCATACGGTGAATGTCTATGTCTATGAAAAAAAAGTAATCGGCTGCGTGAAATTTATGGGAGAATACCTGTATTTTGATAAGGACGGAATCATCGTTGAAAGCTCTTCAAAACAGCTGAAGAATATTCCGGAAATTAAGGGATTACAGTTTTCCAAAGTCATATTGAATGAAAAGCTTGTGGTACAGAAGGATGAATTATTTAATGTGATTTTGAACATAACCCAGCTGATAGATAAATACAAGCTTAAGGTAAGTACCATCAGCTTTAACAGTAAATATGAGGTTACCATAGACTGCGGTGATAACACAATTCTGCTTGGAAAGAGAAGTACATATGATGAAGCTTTGTCAGAACTAAAGAATATGTTACCGAAAGCAAAAGGGATGAGCCTTACGATAGACATGAGAGATTTTGTACCTGGTACTGACATGATACCTGCAAAACCAAAAAAACCGACAAAATAGATAAAAAGTCCCGAAATTATGTATATTTTTAAAAATTATGCTTGATTATTTGGGAATTTAAAGATATTATATATATTAGGATTAGGAAACACCATAATTTGTATGAGAATTTAAAATTATCCCATTATAATGTGGTTTTTGGACCAAATTGTTACGATTTATTATAATGATTGTGATGAGTAGAAAATATAGAATAGATTACGATGAAGGAGGAATTAACCTTGCTTGAGATAAGAACAAATGAGGCTGATACAACTGCTAAAATACTTGTAATAGGGGTAGGAGGAGCAGGTAATAACGCCGTTAATCGAATGATAGAGGAAAATATTTTAGGTGTTGATTTTATTTGTGTTAATACGGACAAGCAGCACTTGAAAAACTGTAAGGCTCCTCAATGTATTCAGATTGGGGAGAAGCTTACGAAGGGCTTAGGAGCCGGTGCTCAGCCTGAGGTTGGTCAGAAGGCAGCGGAAGAGAGCAGAGAGCAGTTGGCAGAGATCATCAAGGGTTCCGATATGGTGTTCGTAACCTGTG
>DATMUM010000185.1:0-2668 GCA_035564175.1 Mobilitalea sp. | reverse complement strand
ACTGGCATTATCCGGAGTTTTTTCATCCGGAAGCTCTATGATTTCTAAGGTGCAGTATCTGCTAAGGCGCTTTGCATATTCCTCAACTGCTGCAGTAAGATACTTTTCCTTTAACTTACCTACACATATCAGTGTTATTTTCATCCGTCAATTCAACTTTCTTCTCTGCTTCTTGTCTTGAATATTCATATAGTACCCCATTCTTAACCAGCTTAAGCTTTTCACCGGCAAAGCCACGTTTACGCAGCTCTTTCTGGAAGTTGTACAGCATAAATCCATGGAATACGATTAATATATTCTCATGTGACCAATCAATATGATCGAGGAAATTATTAATTCGTTTTCTTGTATCAGTTATCGTTTCCGGCTGGCTTTTCGATCTGAAATACCATGCCAGTCTGCCGCAGATATGCCAAATCTCAAAAGGTAGTCTAATACGTTCTGTATGTATGAAGGGAGCATTGTCCACTTCCCGAAGCAACATATCTATCTTAACATTTCCGATGTATACTTCCTTCGCGGTTGCTATCGCTCTTGGCAGGTCGCTGGCATAGCAGATATCCCATTCAATCCCGTACATATCAACCTTTTTCTTAATAACCTTGGATACCTCATATTTTTCTGACCACTCACGAAACTCACCTGATGTCATCATTCTTTTATGGGGACAATTCACTTTAAAATGTCTTAAAAGTCCAATTCGCATATTTTTCTCCCATCTTATCTTTATACCTACGAAATCAGATAAAGCATATCTCAGGTAATTTTCTTTTCTTTATTAATTCTTAATCTATTTTACATACTTTTTAGACTTATTTCAAGTAAAAGGTATTCGATTATCACTGCTATTATTATCCTAAAGTAACCTATATACCCAAGATTCTAAAACAAAAGTACACCCCAAATGTCAGTTTACACTTACATTTGGGGTGTATTTTATATTTTCTCAATAATTTTTTTTGCTTAATTACTCTTTAACACCACCGATGGTAAGACCGGTCACAAAGTACCTTTGCAGGAACGGATACAAGCAAACGATCGGCAGTGATGTAAGAACGGTTGCAGCCGCACGGATTGATGTTGGCGTAACCTGGTTGGCTGCATTCTTCATCGCATTAGGGTCTGCCGATTGGTTCGATACCGAAGTTAGCAGCTTCATCAACTCGTACTGTAGGGTTGAAAGATTCGATCTACCTTGGTTGTAAAGCATTGCATCAAACCAGGAGTTCCATTGGCCTACGGCGATGAATAAGGCAACCGTCGCTAAAACAGGCATACATAACGGGAATATGATCTTCATAAAAATCTTGAAATGTCCTGCTCCGTCTACCTGCGCCGACTCTACAAGGCTATCCGGTAATCCGTTCATATAGGTTCTGATAACGATCATGTTAAATGCACTTACCGCACCGGGAACAATATAAACCCAGAACGAATTCGTCAGGTGTAAACCTTTGTATAAAAGTAAAGTAGGTACCAAACCACCGCTTACATACATTGTAAGTACATAAAGAAGCGTTACCTGTTTATTAAACAGGAATTCTTTTCTTGTTAATACATAGGCAAGCATTGCTGTAATCAGCAGCTGACTCAAAGTTCCGATCACCGTTCTGGCTACCGTAACCACGGCTGCATGCATTAAGGTATCTTTACGGAATACTGTAATATAGTTCTGGAAGGTAAACTTTCTTGGGAATATTGTTATACCTCCCCTTAATGCATCCATAGCTTCATTTAAGGAAACTGCCAGAGTATTTATAATGGGATACATGGTAATAACCACAAATATCGTCAGAACAAGAGAATTTATTAATATAAATACTATGTTAGCTGCACTTTTTCTTTTTCTTTTCTTATTCATATTCTTCCCTCCCCTTTAGAATAATCTCTCTTGACCGGCAGCTTTCGCAGCACGGTTGGCGAGGTATACTAAAATAATAGCAACAACACTCCTGAAAATACCTGCCGCTGTACCGATTGAGAAGTCGACACCTGCTCCGAAGGCATAATCCAGAACATAAATATCGATAACTCTGGAGGCATTTCGTATAATATCATTACCTAAGATATACTGTACTTCAAAACCCGAGTTCATGATCATACCAAGGTTTATAATTAACAGAATAAATATCGTAGGACGGATACCGGGAAGAGTAATATGTAACATCTTTTTAAATCTGCCTGCGCCGTCAATTGCAGCCGCTTCATAAAGATCGGGGTTGATGGAGGTAATGGACGCAAGATAAATAATACTGTTCCAACCTGTTTCCTTCCATACAACTGCAGCAGCTACAATCCACCAGAAATACTTCGGATCCGCGAAGAAATTAATCGGAGAATTTATTAAATGTGTATTAACTAATAACTGATTAACTACACCTGTTTCCATAGACAATACATCTGTTACGATACCTGTTACGATAATCCATGATAAAAAGTGCGGCAGATATGAAACAGTCTGTACAAACTTTTTCCTTCTTATATGTACAACCTCATTCAGCAAAAGAGCAAAACCGATTGCGAATACAGTACTAAATACCAGATTGATCAAGCTCATTGCTACCGTATTTCTGAAAACAATGGCGAAATCCTTATTCGTAAACAGGAATTTAAACTTATCCCATGCAACCCATAGCTGATCTTCTGCTGCCGGTTTGAACTTTTGGAA
>DATMUM010000184.1:0-2420 GCA_035564175.1 Mobilitalea sp. | reverse complement strand
ATAAAAATATGGATATTCGCCATTCAGTAATGAAATTATATTACCGGAACAGCCTGTCGCTTCCAGCCAGATTGCATTCATTTTCTGTATACTTTGACTTTTTATCAACCCTCTGACCTCTTGCGCCAGCCGTCTTCCCGTGAGGATTTTTCCGTTAGTAAGCGGACATTCCTGCGGATTGTTCACAAAAACCCTCCCTGATTGCTATATATACAGTAATTTATATAAAAACTAATATAATATTATACCTATTACTTGATTAGAGTGTCGAAAGCACTCTGTGAACCTTTGCTTGCAAGATGCCTTTTTATTTTTGTAAAAAGTATTAACAAATTCTCTATTATTCTCTGTTTTTTCGTCAATATCAATAATTTTCACCAGTTTTCTATTGTATTTAGACAAAGGAAATGGTAAAATTAAGATGATCAGTCAATAACAGGTGTCGAAAACAGTTATCAAATTAATACTATCCGGCGCTGTCAGAGAGTGACATTTCATTACATTATCAATCAGGGGGGTAATCTTATGTCAGAACAACATTCAAGCAATAGGAATAACAGGAACAGGACGCGCTTTCTAATTTTCTTTATTACAATTCTGGTTATTGTACTAACTGCAATTATGCCAGTTTTAGCATTGGTATTAAAAGAAAAGGCCAGTTCTTTCCTTCCTTATGGTATTCTTATTGTATTCGTTTTACTGGGCGTCCAACTTATTCTGCTGGTTAGATTCTTTGGAGCCATTAAATTAATTGATCACAATGCAAACCTTTTGTCACAGGGAAAGCTCAATATCAGCGATATATTGGCGGATAGAACAAAAGGACTCGAAACACTTACCTTAGCCTTCAATGATATGAAGCGAAATCTTATGAGTTTTATTGAATCAACGAAAAGCAATGTTATAATACTGTCAGATGCTGTTGATAAGGTTACAAAGAGTCTGGATATGAGCTATAAGGGCAATGAACAGATTGCCTCTAATATGAATACGGTAGCTGAGAAAGCACAGGATCAGTTAAAAATCGTAAAGAATACCTTGGAACGTATCCAGGAGGTCAGCCAAAGAACGAACAGTATTACAACCAGCCTGGAGAATATTGAAGGCTTTGTTGAAAATACGGTTAAAATGGCTGAAAACGGTTCACAGCATCTGGATAAATATAACGAGCAGATGGAGGTTATTACAACCAACCTAAGTGATACATCCAACTTTATCGATACCTTGAATTCTCATTTACAGGAAATTGACCAGGTAGGTGGATTGATCCTTAACATTACAGAGCAGCTGAAATTATTATCCTTAAACTCTGCTGTTGAAGCAGCAAGAGCCGGAGAAGCAGGACGCGGCTTCGTTGTAGTTGCACAGGAAATGAATAAACTTTCCACCGCAACGAGAGAAAGCATCGGGCAGATCAACAAGCTTTTGAACAATATCATGAGCAGTAACGCCAAGGTCAGCGAAAGCATCGGCAACGTATTCAACAGCTTTAACATGAGTAAAGAGCTCTTCGGCTCCGTTAAAGATTCCTTCTATACCATTAATAAGAATGCGAATATCCTTAACGAGGATATGAAGAAGGTATATGTAGAATCCCGTCTGATCAATGAAAATACGCAGGGCATCAACGAGCAGGGTACCATACTTCATGATGCTTCGAACGAGATATCCTCTATTACACAAGATGTCGCTGCCGTAACGCAGGAAGAGCTTGCAGAAAATGAGGAAATCAATAACCAGGCATTATCCTTGCAGAACCTGTTATCCGATATTGAAAACTTGTTAAAACGCTTCAAGACTTCCGTTGTACCTGTTAACCAGACAAGCTCGAAGAGACTTAAGATTGTTATGTTAAGTCCTTTGGATCATCCATTCTGGCATAGTGTAAGACAAGGTGCGTTATATGCAAAGAACGAGTTGAAGGCGAAGAATGTTGAAGTTGAGTACATAGGCTTTGACAAAATAGATGAAAGATTAAATAGCACCTTAAAGGATAGAATAGAAAAAGGCTGCGATGGTATTATCGTTCCCGGTTTCTTCGGTGGAATTGAGGAATATGTCGCTGCTGCGAATAAGAAACATATATCCGTTATGGCATTTAACTGCGATTTCAAGGAAGGTATGGAAAGGTTATCCTACTTTGGACCGAACGTTGAAGAAGCAGGACGTCTGGCTGGCGAACTTCTTGTGAATGACATTGAGGGTGAGGGCGATGTTGCAATTATCCGCGGTTCCCTGGATACCTCAATTAACAAGATAAGAAGAGATGCCATCGTCAATGTAATAAAGAAAAAGAAAAATATTAGGCTGGTTGCTGAAATGGATGCCGAGGTTAATGATCATTTGGTTTATAAGAGTACTAAGGAAGCTTTAACAAAATACCCTAATATTAAGGGTCTGGTAATCGTTACCGGCGGTAT
>DATMUM010000183.1:0-2409 GCA_035564175.1 Mobilitalea sp. | reverse complement strand
AATTAAAAACCTTCTTTGTTATTATGCTGCCTGATGCGAAACCAATGTTAACCTCCATATTCCTATTTTCATATGTTTGGCAGTGGACGGATACCTTCTATTCCTCCCTGTTCCTTCGGAAGTTTGGATTATTAGCAGTTGGCATCGGCGGTCTGGCTGATAATTTTAGACAATATATATCAGCGATCAGTAATAGAACGGTGATTCCTTCCATAGGATATCAGCAGGCCATTATTTCAACTGGTACATTAATGGTTATTGCTCCGTTGCTTATCATCTATTTGATCGCTCAAAAAGGCTTTGTAGAAAGCTTGGCACAAGCAGGTATTAAGATGTAACAATTACAGTGGTGCAGCTGTTGTAATTGATAAAATGAATTAATGAGGGTGTTGCAAAATATATTAGTTTTGATTTCGAGTTCGGGAACTTATCTCCTTCTCAAAGCTTAAATTCTATGAATTTTGCAACATCCCCATTAAAAAATTATAATATAGTTTATTGAATTTACAAATTTGCTGATTTGTGATTAAATGATTTTGAATTTAACGATGAAAATCGATTATAGATAGAATATGTCTAAGTACCCAGGAATTATTGTATCCCATATACTACATGGATGAAACTAATAAAACAAAGGATAGAAAGGACCGGTATTATGATAGGATTAAAAGAAAAGTATCAGGATTATTTCAAAATTGGAGCAGCAGTCAATACAGGAACCATTGAGACACATTCGGAATTACTTAAAAAGCATTTTAACAGTCTTACCTGTGAGAATGAGACAAAATTTGCCAACGCGCATAAAGAAGAGGATAATTATAATTTCAGAAAATCAGATAAGATTGTTAAATTTGCAAGAGAGAATCATTTTGCTATGCGAGGCCATACATTTACATGGCACAATCAGACACCGAGATGGGTGTTTGAAAATGCAGATAAAGAGATTCTTTTAAATCGGCTGAAAAGCCACATGTCGATAGTTGGCAAAAGATATGAAAAGGATTTTTATTGTTGGGATGTTGTAAATGAGGCTATCGAAGATAAAGAAGACCTTGTATTTAGAGAAAGTCCGTGGTCACAGATTATAGGTGAAGATTTCATGGATTATGCATTCCGTTTTGCAAAGGAGATACTACCGAGTACAGACCTTTATTACAATGATTATAATGAATCCCAGGTACCTAAGCGCGACAAGATATATGACACGGTAAAGAGCATGATTGATCGAGGAATTCCGATCGACGGTGTCGGCTTACAATGCCATGTTAATATTTACAGTCCATCCTTGGATCAGATGAAAAGCGCAGTAGAAAAATATGCGAAGCTTGGTCTTAAGCTGCAGGTGACGGAGCTGGATGTTTCAATGTATAAGCATGATGACACGATTAAACTGGAGAAGCCTTCGAAAGATCTTCTGGAACTTCAGGCGAAGTATTATGGCGACTTATTTGCAATATTCCGTGAATATAAAGATGTAATTGATAATGTTACACTCTGGGGCGTTGCGGATGATGCGACGTGGTTAGATAATTTCCCCGTTCGTAACCGCAAGAACTGGCCGTTACTATTTGATGAAAACCATCAGCCGAAGGAAGCATTGCTTAGAATTATGGATTTTTAGACATGATAATTATATAAAATTACTGATAATTACATTCACTTTTTTTATTGATAAGTTTAAAATGAGAATTGTGTATTTTTAATCATCATTACAATAGAATGTTTGGAAAATGTGCATGCTATTGATTAAGATTTAATCAGGAGGGTACATGAATGCAGGATTATAAAGCATATTTGGACGAAAAGTTAAGCTTTGAGGAAAGAGCGACGGATTTAGTATCCAGAATGACTTTGGAAGAAAAAATATTCCAGACGTTATATACTGCTCCCGCAATTGAAAGATTAGGAGTGAAATCGTATAACTGGTGGAATGAGGCACTTCACGGTGTTGCGCGTGCCGGTGTTGCAACCGTATTTCCTCAGGCAATTGGATTAGCAGCAACCTTTGATGAAGACCTGTTAGAAGAAGTTGCAGATACAGTTTCAACCGAAGGCAGAGCTAAATTCAATGCACAGCAGAAATATGAAGATCATGATATCTATAAGGGACTTACCTTCTGGTCTCCGAACGTTAATATCTTCCGTGATCCAAGATGGGGAAGAGGACATGAGACTTATGGTGAGGATCCGTATTTAAGTTCCAGACTTGGTGTCAGATTTATTAATGGTATTCAGGGCCATGATAAGAAATATCTGAAGGCGGCTGCATGTGCGAAGCATTTCGCTGTTCATTCCGGTCCGGAAAGCTTAAGACACAGCTTTAATGCTGAGGCAACCAAGCAGGATATGTATGAAACCTACCTTCCTGCATTCAAGGCATGTGTACAGGAAGCCGATGTAGAAGCAGTC
>DATMUM010000182.1:0-22947 GCA_035564175.1 Mobilitalea sp. | reverse complement strand
CACACCCTACTTCATCGCAGTATTCAAAATAATCTTCTGCCTTAACGCCTCTTTTTAGTAAACACTTTCTTTTCGGTCGTTCAATGATTTGTACAAATATCGATTTTGTCATATCATCCATCCTTTCGCCTATTCTTTCTACATTATGAAGTGATCGGTAGGTATCATAAGCTTTTTCAGGCAAGAATAATTTTATCGGCGGGGTCTTGGCTTTATATCTACCTGGCGCAATTCCAAACTCTTTCGAAAAAGCTCTGGTAAAGCCTTCCTGACTATCAAAAACAAAATCAAGTGCGACGTCTATCACTTTTTTGTTTCCATCTCTTAGAATAAGTGCCGCCATTGTAAGTCTTCTCGAACGAATATAATCATATGGTGTTTTACCTGTGACTTCTTTAAAAATTCTGGATAGATACCAAGGGGAATATCCAGCTGTATAAGATAGCTGCTTCAAAGTAATGGATTCCATTATATTCTGTTCGATATAATCCTGTACTTTTTGTACTACATATGCTGAATCTGCTTCGTTCATTTTTGTACCTCCGATAAATACAGAATACAACATTATCGCGACTATTTCTTGACCGCCTTTGTCATAATGTAAAATAATTGCATAAGCAATTGTGCATTAATTGTTTATGTTTGACTGCATGCTTTCTCTACAAATTCAACAATTGCTGAAAGTGCAATTGTTGATGGATTTGAGCCGTTTAAAATTATATCAGCTTTCCACTTCGTAGGCTCAACAAATTCATCATGTCTATAACGAACCATATCCAAATAAACATTTGAAATCTCATCAAAACTAAGTCCCCACCCCATATTGCGACGAAGTCTTCTTACTATTCTCTCATCAGAACGGCAATCAACAAACAACTTCAAATCTAATCTTGAACAAATTTCCTTGTCCCATAAGGTTAGTAATCCCTCTATAATTATAACATAAAAATCTTTCTCTAAAGCTTGAAACATATCTATTTTCAATTGAATAAGGTCTACTGTCTCAGGATGATTATCATCTATGTACATTATTCCATTAATAGGTGCCTCTACATAAGGTCGCTTCTCTTCTGGCTTGAAATAATCATCCATATGCAGAATTTTTAGCTTAAAGCTTGAAAGGGATTTTTCAAGAACATCACAAAAAGTCGATTTTCCGCTCGAACTTCCACCTGCAATTCCAATTAAAAATGGTTTTTTCATTAATTCTCATCCTCTTTTTATTTATTTACAATAACTAATATTTCGCATTAAGCAACAATTATGATTACTGTATTCATATATTATAACATTTCATTTGGTGATATTATACATTATATAAAGTATAGCTGCCACCACTTTTTCCAAAAACTTTATCAATATTTTTATCTAGTTGTTCGCTACCTTCATTACTTTAACCATTCCTGCATCTCCAATCATTCCTTAATATTAAATAACAAAAAGAGCGTAACTCAAGGAAAATCTTGATTTTCCTTGAGTTACGCTCATATTAATTCTTGATATTCACTTTAGGGATATGCCCTTATTCAAAAAACCTCAAAATACAACCATCAATCGTTGTTATATTACACGCCCTTGCGCCCCAAGATTCGGCTGTAACTTCTGTAATATGTTCCCAACCGCTTCTCTTGACATGACTGTATAAATTGTCAATGTTTTTGACCCCCATCATAGAAATTAGGCATTTGGGAGTTTCACCGGGTAATAAAAAGATACCATTAAACGATGTAACACCAAGATGCACTAATTCTCCGTTGAATGGCATAGCGCACCCATATGTCGGATTGCCGTCGTTGTCTCTTACTTCTACATCTGCATACCAACCCAATACCTCTTCAAACCATTTAGCAGTTTTGTCCATGTCAGAGGTTAAATAAACTGAGCCAACATTGCCGACTGTGTAACCTCTTTGCTTAATTCTCTCCTGCATTATATTCATCCCTTCTAAAATAGATTTAATGGTAATTCTGGCAAATGTTTTTATTTCCCCATGATTGCGCGCCATCATGGGCGAAATATTATGGAAATGAGAAAAGGCACGAGAAAAACTCTCTGGTGTTTCATAACCATACTTAAAGGCAATATCAATGATTTTAGCGTTAGAAATTTTGATTTCTGTTGCCGCAAGCGATAATCGTCTGTTTCTGATATAGTCTCCCAAGGATACACCGCATATCATCGTGAAGAGTCTTTGAAAGTGATGACTTGACATATAAGCTTGGCTCGCAATAACATCAAACTTCAACTCGTCAAGAATGTTTTCTTCAATATAGTCAATGGCTTTCTGAATGTTTATCACAGTTTCCAAATATTCACCTCCCATCTGATTTCAATTATAAAGGAACAAATAGATAAATTCATGACTTTTTATGCTTAATGATGCACATTATATAGATTTTCCACTTTACAATCAAAAACAATTATGATTAATCTATCTATCAAATACAATTATTTATCTGGTGATATTATACATTATATAAAGTATAGCTGCCACCATTTTTCTTAAAAGCCTTAACACTATTATTATCTAGTTGTTCGCCACCTTCATTGCTTTAAGCATTCCTGAATCTCCAATCATTCCTTATTATTAAATATAAAATAGCGCAATTCAAATAAAATCTTGATTTTCCTTGAATTGCGCCATATAGATTACTAATAATTTGTTACACTATTTTTATATTGGAATCCTTATATTGCTAGAGCTTTATGTTATTTTGTTAGCCACGTGTTCGCTACTTTAATCGCTCTACATTATCTGCCATAGATCAAAGATACAAAAAATAGTGAACCAATTTAACTTCGTATAATGCTTATTATTGATTGTACTGGGTGTTGAACCAAAGAGTTGTGTAAAGGCACGTGTAAATCCTTCATGTGAGTCAAACGCATACAATAGTGCTACATCAAGAACCTTACGCCCTTCCAGCAATGAAACGATCGCGTATTGCAATTTGCGAATCCGAATATAACCGGTAACCGGCATTCCCATTGCCTCAGAAAACAATTTGCTAAAATAAAAGGGACTATAACCTGCTATTTCAGCTAAGACACATAAATTTATTTTTTCAAAGATATGGGCATCTATATAAGCTAATACTTTTTCCAACATGTCACTATTCATAGACATTCACCTCACAGTATCATTAAGTTGCTGCCGGCAACATAATTATTATATCATTGATTTCATCAGTGTTCTTGACTTCATATATTATAGTATAACATTTAAAATTTATCTCTATTTGTTCACCTTCATTGCTTAAGCATTCAGCCATTAACTCTCATTACCTTCGTCACCATATAAAAACAGCGCAACCCACGGAAAACCTTGATTTTCATTGAATTGCGCCACATAAATTCTTGATATTCTTTTACACTCTCTTCATATTAGTACCTTTGAAACACCGAACTTATAGGACTTTTTGTTCGTTCCGTGTCCGCTACTTTCATTATCCTCTACTATCTGTCATAGTTTACAGTTGCTAAATAATGAATCAACTTAACTTTGAATTATGCTTATTATTGGATTAGACTACTCCTTTACAACAGGGTACCAGAGCTCATAAGTATAGTTTTCCTTCGGGAAGTCATAATCAAAATACACTTCAACATCAGGGATAGAATTATCCGCCCTTCTGTATCCGGAAGATGGGAACCACTCCTGCCATATACGATTAATTAACTCCGGTATTGTACCCTCAGCTTCGAAAATCGCCCATGTTGCTTCGGGAATATCAATCTGGTCAAAACCCTGTACCTCAGAATTTTTAGTTGAGGCAGCAATGTAATAATCAAATGTATGTTCACTGTCAAATTCAGCACATAAACCTAACAAGCCTTTTGGTTGACTCCAACTACTTTAAAAGCCTCTTTTTTCTCAATTCTACACTTCATTTTAATCTCTCCATTCAATATTATTTGGAAAGTGATGCGAGGATAGGAACTAATAAAGATCTTCCGGTTTCTTGCATATTGAGGTGATGCCTTATGTTGATTTTGAAAAGCTCTGTTAAATGCAGTTGGCGATGAATAACCATATCTCATGGATATATCTATGATTTTTTCATCACTGTTTTGTAGTTCTAGTGCTGCAAGCGAAAGACGTCGGCGCCTGATGTATTCGCTTAACTGTATTCCAGTAACAACTAAAAACATGTTTGATAAATCATTGCGAGAACAAAATGCTAATTTAGCAGCATAGTCAAAATCAATTTCGTTACTCAAATTTTCTTCAATGTAATCAAGAGCCCTGTTCAGCCGTATATTCCAATCCAAATAGCACATCTCCTTTCATTCACAAGTATATCAGGAGAAAAAATAAGAATCCTCTCTTTTGTCATTTTCTTATGAGAGTTTATGTTTATCATGAACTAACACTTGCCAACTATAACGAGCTAATTTTCAATTTTGTTTTTTTATTTAAATATTATATTACTCATTGCCAGATTTAGCCATATAAATATAAGCCTTTTAATTCTTGAATACTATCTGTTTGCTAACCATATTGTTTCTGGCTATTTTATGCAATTTTACGCTGTTTATAGCAAACATAAAAATAGCGCAACCCACGGAAAGCCTTGATTTTCCTTGGATTGCGCCATATAATTTCTTAGTATCTCTCTACACTCTCTTCATATATTCGCCAGATCTGGTGTCAATTTGAATCTTGTCACCCTGCTCAACGAATAACGGAACATATACAGTAGCACCTGTCTCAACAACTGCAGGTTTTGAAGCGCCTTGTGCTGTGTCGCCCTTAAAACCAGGCTCTGTATCTGTAATAACAAGCTCTACGAACAACGGAGGCTCGATTGCGAATACGTTTCCGCTATGGGAAAGCATCTTAACCATTTCATTCTCTTTCACAAACTTAAGGGAATCACCGATTGCATCTTCATTCATTGCAAACTGGTCAAAGGTTTCTACGTTCATGAAGTGGAAAAGCTCACCATCTGAATATAAATACTGCATATCGGCTCTTTCGATATGAGCCTGTGGATATTTTTCTGTCGGACGGAAGGTTCTTTCAACCACACCACCACTCTTGATATTCTTTAATTTAGTTCTAACAAATGCTGCGCCTTTACCCGGTTTTACATGCTGAAACTCAATAATCTGGTATACGTTATTGTCCATTTCAATCGTCAGACCGTTTCTGAAATCGCCTGCTGAAACCATACTCAAAAATCCTCCTTAAAATTTACGTGACTATTCATTCACATCGGCTCTTTTAACCGATGTATAATTCATATAAAACCGCATGACCTAGCGTTTGCCTGTCCAAAATCTAATTGTATTTGGCAGGTAACTGAATAGTTACAAATTGACTACTCTTTAGTCTATAATAACCTACTATTTTTTGCAACAGTTTTTTTTACCCAAGCCTAAAAATATGCAAAAATTAGCGCCGTTTTTTACAGTTCTATCAGGTTTTTATCAGAAAAAGTGAAATTCTCATTTCCTGTCTCTGTAACAACCACCAAGTCCTCAATTCGAACTCCGCCGAAGCCCTTGATATAAATACCTGGCTCTACGGTTTCTGTCATGCCTGCCTCGATGATATCCTCTTCAAGCATGGACAATCTTGGATTTTCATGGATATGAAGACCGACACTGTGACCAAGTCCATGACCAAAGCAGCCTTCATAGCCCGCTCCGTAGATGATATCTCTAGCTATTTTGTCCACTTCCTTGCCCTTATAACCTGCTTTCAGGAAATCAAGCGCCGCTAACTGAGCCTTTAATACGGTGTTATAGATTTCCTTCTGTTTCTCGCTAGCCTTACCGATGACTATGGTTCTTGTCATATCGGAGCAGTAGCCCTCATACACACAGCCAAAATCCATGGTAAGGAAATCACCCATCTCAACCTTCTTATGGGTAGGCACTGCGTGAGGCATGGATGAGTTAATACCGGAGGCTATAATGGCAGAAAAACTCAGGGCCTGAGCTCCGTTAACCTTTAACAGATATTCAATCCTTGCTGCTATCTCAAGCTCCGTCATACCTGGTTTGATAAAGGTTAATATCTCGGTAAATACCTGGTCACCAATCGCTTCTGCCTTTTTGATATACTCAAGTTCCTTCGGAGTCTTAATCCGTCTCATGCTCGTAATTTCATTGCCAATCGGAACGAACTCCTTTACCTGAAGGCCTTTCTTTAATTTCTGATAGCTGGCATAAAGCATATCCTCCGCTTCAAAACCAAGATGTGTTACGCCATCGGTTTTAAGAACATCATTAATCGCCTCTTCATATCCGCCATTGCCAATGGTAATGATTTCATACCCTTCCGCTTCCATCTCTGCCTGAATGGTATAACGAAAATCCGTGATCACGGCATGTCTTTTCTCTGAGATATAGAGATATCCCGTCTCTCCGGCAAATCCACTGACATATCGCATATTATTGCCATTTGAGATTAATACTGCTCCAAGGGAAAGCTTCTTCAATAAATCCTGTACTCTTAAATAATTGTTCATAGTTAACCATTCCTTCTGTTTAATATAGTAATGCATCTGAAGCTTATGCTTCAGGCTTTGACTGACATGTTCAAAATTGCATCTACAGCAAGCAAATATCCCTGCAATCCCAGTCCGGTAATCTGGCCGGTACATACTGCTGCAGTTACCGAGTTGTGCCGGAACTCTTCTCTCTGGTGAATATTCGAGATATGTACTTCGATCTTCGGTACAGTTATGGAAGTAAGTGCATCCCGAATTGCATAGCTATAATGGGTATATGCTCCCGGGTTAATCACAATACCCTCCACCTGATCATGGTAGGCCTTCTGTATGCGGTCTATGATCTCACCCTCGCAATTGCTCTGAAAGGTTTCAATCACGACATTCGCTTTATTTGCCTTCTCCTCTAACAACCCCAGCAAATAATTATAATCCTGGCTTCCATAAATCCCTTTTTCCCGAATTCCAAGAAAATTTAAATTAGGTCCGTTAATCACTAATATCTTCATCATCTTCCTCCCATCTGCCATCCTAAGACAGCTTGTACATTAATTTTCTATAACATAGAAAAGATATAACTATCGTGATGTTCAGTCACTGCGGTTCAATCGAACCTGCGCATTGTACTTTATGCACATTGGCATCATAAAATATGCAAAATATGCATATTTCAATCATGTATTCCATTGCTTTTACGCTCGCCGGCTCGAAATCCTGGTGGATTTCTCGAATCGACTGAATAGTTACTATCTTTCTTAATATATCTGTTTCATATAGCTTTCCATGATCAGTTCAGCCACTTCTTGTATAGATCTTCCGTCTGTCGTTATTGTCTTATGGGCAGCTTTTTCATAAATGGGAGTGCGGATTTCCAGCATCCTCTCAACCTTCTTTTCCAAATCCTCACCCTGTAATAAGGGTCTGGTTGCATCCCCCTGCAGGCGGTCTACGGTTGTCTGCTTTGTCGCCTTCAGAAATACCACATAGCCAAGCTCCTTCAGAAGCTTGGCATTCTGTTCCCGAATTGGTAAACCTCCACCGGTAGAAATAACTGAGTTATTCAAAGTCGGTATTAAGTCCTTGATTAAATCCGTTTCCATGTTACGGAAATATTCTTCCCCATATACCGCAAAGATATGGTTAATGGTATCTCCGGCCTTTTTCTCAATCAACTGATCGGAATCCTTAAACTGATAGGTCAGTCGTTCGGCAAGCCACATTCCTGCGCTTGTTTTACCAGAGCCCATAAAGCCAATCAATATGATATTATGCTTTAATTTCTGATTCATCTTGTATTGTTCTTAATCCTGCTTAATCTTACCTGCAGCAAGATCCTTTCGATAGAAGTATAGTACAATGCGTTCCAGCTTACGCTTGAAGACGATCTGAATCTCTTCCTTGGGATGGATCGGTTTAACCAGATAGGTCATCATCCCGATGCGGTTTGCACCATATACATCGGTAAATAACTGGTCTCCAACAAATACCGTATTATTAATCCGGGTTCCCATGATCTTCGTTGCCTTAATGTAATTTCTGGTAGCTGGCTTATTTGCTTTAAAAATGTAGTTTGTCTTAATGTCCTTATTGAACCGACTTACTCTCGCATCGCTGTTGTTGGATATCAGGCAGGTCTGAAAACCAATCCTTTTCAATCTTGCAAATAATTCGATTGCTCTTGGTGTAGCGTCTGCTCCATGAGCAACGAGGGTATTATCAATATCGAATAAGATACCGCGATATCCCTCCTGATATAATTTCTCATAATCTATAGCGTAAGACGATTCAGCCAATCTCTTAGGATAAAATCTACGAAGCATATGATATCTCCTCTGTCACTTTCCTGTTATAATCGAATGATTACTGAAAATAATTTATAATATCATTCTATGCAGATTATTTTGCACTGATTTAGTTATCCTAATCCAGGTTTTATTATAACAAGCATAACTTTATAATACAATATATATAACACATTAAAAATCTATATAAAATCTATATTTATCCAACTATTATAAAATCCATGCTTTACAACACAGCGATTAATAGATATTACATGTCTGGAATTAATTTTTATGACTAAGGAATATTAAACCAGACCGCAAATCCTTTTCTCATATGTGTATCCACCCACATTTCCCCCGCATGTGCTTCAACTATATTCTTACATATAGGTAACCCAAGTCCCGACATCGTATGCCCATTGTCAGATATGTAAAATGGTTCAAAGATATACGGAATATCTTTATAGGATATTCCACCACCATTATCCGCTACACAAAAAGTAGCCTTCTCTTCTACCCGGTCCATCGTCACAACAATTCTAAGATCATTTTTTCCCTTGTTGTGCCTTACAGAATTGGTAATCAGATTAGCAAAGACACGGCGGATTTTAACCAGATCCAAAGCAGCCTCATCCTTTAATTGACTTAGGTTCATAATCTCAAAGCCAACCCCATTCTGCTCCAGCTCCTGTTCGTATTCTTTCTTCAGCATTTCTTCAAGAAATGTTAACCTGTAGTTTTGTTTATTGAGTTCTAACGATAGTTTCCCTTCGACATAAGCGTCAAAATCCTGAAGGATTTCTTCAATATCTCTTGCTTTGCTGTAGATGACCTCGAGGTACTGTATGGTATTCTCCTGTGACAGGTCCATCTTCATCAGATCCTCACTATACTCCAGGACACTACTAATCGGTATTTTAATATCTCGGGACATGCAGTTGATGATTTTATTCTGTACATGTTTTTCTTCGCTCAAATCACTGAATAGCTGAGCAAAGCTATTCTGCAGCTGTCCTATTTCATCTTTTCTGTCCGTACTCTGGACAGTGTTTATTCTATAGTCCTTTAGTGTTTTATTTAGCTGATACAGCGGGCGGGAATAGAAAATATGTATTGTGAGTCCGATTAACACGATCAGCAGGCTTATCATGATCAGCTCGTATTTGATTAACCCCTGTACAATTTTATTTTCCCGCAATATCTCTTCTGTTATTGTAACACCGCTAATTTTCTTAATTCGCCCTGCCACTTCCTGGTAAAAGTAGAAATTATAATAGATGAGTAAAGCCGCAGTATTTAATAGCAGCATAATAATAGTAAGGATGGGTATTTTCGTTTTAATACTCATAGTGCATCTCCTTTTAACCAGTTTTTTCGTTTTATCTATCTGATATATTTATCTATCATTAGTTACAGGAAGAACCCACAGCTTGCGAAAGCTGTAGAAATTGAAGAAAAAGATGAACGCAACATTGCCATTAGAAATAAGGCGAAAGCATATGATCTTATGATTATGGTATATGGTGCGCTTCTGTTAATGTTCGCGCTGATCAATGCAGATTTAACCATAATTCTTACTATGGTATTCGCTTACCTGTTCATCGTAATCGCCAATATCTACTACTTAAGCAGATATCAGAAAGAGATGTAGTATTCGTTAGGCACAAAAAAGCAAAAGGAAGCTGTTAACAGATTTATCATTTGTACTGTTAATAGCTTCCTCTTATTCCTATTGCTAATATATATCCGATTTATTTACTCGGATTCTTTTACTTGTGAAGTACAGTAAGGACATTTTGTTGCTTCAATATTGATGTCGGAAAGACAGTAGGGACATTTTTTTGTAGTAGCCGCTGCTGCCGGTTCCGGTTTCTTTAGTTTATTCATCCATCTCACCATCAAAAAGACTACAAATGACATGATCAGAAAGTTTAAGACACCGGAAAGAAAAGTTCCATAATTAACAGTGGCTACTTTGGCGTCCTTCGCTGCCTTTAACGAATCATAATGTACTCCGTTCAAGGCTATGAATAGATTTGTGAAATCAATATTCTTGGTCAGAAGACTTAACAAAGGCATTATGATATCGTTTACCAATGAATTAACAATGCCGCTGAAGGCGCCACCGATAATGATACCTACCGCCAGATCAATCATATTGCCTCTTAAGGCGAATTTTTTGAATTCCTTTAACATCAGACTTTTCTCCTTGCATATTCATCTTCAGGATTTATTCTTACCAAATTCAATATGGTTATTACGAATAAAATCACCTATATCATATAATAAAGACCTGATGAAAGCAATTCTTTTTTGTGTCATATAAACAATCTGCAGATATCCTGATAGTGAACCGGAATTCCAGACATGAAACGATAAATATAACTAATTCGAAATACTATAATACAAATTCTTTGAATGATTGAAATAAACCAGGAAACAGATATGTACAATAAACCCCATTATAATCACAATAATGTTTATTCCGGGGACCAATAATAAAAAATATGCCAGAATTGAAACAACCGCAAGCACCTTCCATACGGAATATAAGGTTTTGGAATTCAGATCCCTTTGACTTGCAGCCTCAATATCCATGATTCCTGATACAATTCCATGTAGAATGTATAAGGATAAAGCAGTAGAAATTATACCAAGCAGATAAGTGAACATTCCAAGCGATACTGACAAGCCAATAAAATCCATTGCATATAAAATAATGGAATAAAATACCATGAATGCAATGGCTGGCTTAATTTTATAGAAGCTATTGCTTTGTTCAGAAAGCTCTCCGACACCATTAAGCAAAAACAGATAGCCTATAAAATCAGGGATTAATCCGATTTTTGAAGTGCCAATATTTATAGTAAAATCTAAAAACACAAATAATAAGCCGATAAATAGTTTTGACATAATATGACCAATACCTCACTTTCTATTGATGCAGGTTAGCTCTGATCTACACTCATTAGCATAATCCTTTGTCCCGTCCTCAAGCTCAGTGAATACTTCCTTCGTTTCATAAATCATCCCCGCCATCCAGTCATCATTCTCACCATAAAAGAAGTAGTTATCTTTCTTTACTTCTTTATGGCTGCAACCTGATATCAGTAACATGAGAATTAAGATGATGCATAATGATGCTCTCTTCATAAAAACCCCCGTAATCTTATACCTGTATATCATGTCAGTATATCGTAAGCTCAGTTTATCATTTCTTCTTTCTGTCTGGGTAAAATTCCGTAAGCAGCTTTATATATTCTGGGGTACGCTCCGTCACCGGATTCCAGAATTCAAAGGTTATTCCGTTGCATTTCTCATACAAGATGTCGCTCAGAGTATAGGATTTTCTGAATTTACAGGTTCCTTCCTTATCATTGCGACAATGATTGCACTTCCCAAAGGTATTGACAAAGGGCTCACTAATGAAGTCCTGTGCCTTCTCAATATATTCTCTGTGGGTATCAATTCCGTTCAGAAACAGCCTTAGTACAATACTATCCTCCCGAATATAGATACGGGCAACTACCTTCTTACTCTTCTGTCCGGTCTTGGAGTAAATCAGCATGTATCTCCCCCAGCAGAAGCCGCTTCCGATATTATCTCCGTAATCATATCCAAGCTCGTTCATCCCACGGTTGAATTCATTGATAAAGTCCTTATCTGCTTCTTTGATAAAATTAAATCGTTCCTCCGAAAGTATGCTATTCAAATATTCTCCTTTATATTACTCCCGCTGACTTCTGCTAAGGTTAATTACTTATTTCATCGGTGGCTTCCAAAGCGGAACATTGATAAAGGCAGTCTCCTTCACATTCGGTAATAAATCATAAATTGACTGCCCTATCCTATTTTCAAAATATTCCTTAATCTCAAAAACTGCATTCCATCTTGGAACAGTATATTCATTGACTCCGTATCTTCTATGTACATCGACAAATCTTTTTTCAAGAAGGCAAAAGCCATCCGCCAAAGCCAGACTGTCACACAGCTGAAACAATTTATCATAATCATCATATTCAATCTTCTCAATGTAGTGCTGCATAAAGGCATAATCCTCCTCGGATACATCCCAGTCGCCGACGTCTGCCTTGATATCCTGCACCATGAAGGAATGGGTCATACAAATCCTAGCTGCGTCTTCCCATCCATGCTCCATGCAAAAACGATATCCTTCAATAATATGTCTTTGCGATACAATACCTACTCGACGTCCGATATCATGTAGTAGACCAAGTGCATATGCTTTCTCCGGATTCATATCGACACATTTCTCAGCGATATACTTCGCAGCCAACCCCGTGTGAATGGAATGCTCAATCCATGGGCCGGGATTTGATTCACCTGCATACCTTAATTCTCTTTCCGCAGCCTCTGCGCTGGGATATCCTAGGTTCATTTTGTCTTCCTCCTGATTGCTATCTCTGTCAAGTCATTTAAGCTCTTTATATAAATAAAGCAGCTTTCCAATTCCTTGTTTACGTGCCGAAGGAACCACATATAAATCATTGATTTCCGGAATTTCACGTTCTTCAAAATATGGATAATCCGACGCAAAGATAATATTAACATACCCTGCAACCGCACTTTCCTCATAGACAACAAAGGTTACTCCTTATCCTTCTTTTTACGGAATAAGGATAGCCCACCAAAACCACTGATGACTGCAATATAAAATCCGAAGTCATATGCCCAGCCGGTGTTCATCACTTCATATACTCTGATATTTTTATTAAATAGTCCCACGATCAGAGAGATTGGTGCAATCCATCCATGCCATATTCCCCAGAAAAAGCCTGCTGGATCCTCGGCTGTATAGGTTCCGTCCCCGGGAATGCAGCCTGCCAATGTCAGTGATACAAGAAAAACCAGAATAGCTAATGCCAAAAATCTTTTCTTCATTGAAAACACTCCTTATCAATCCTTATTATACCATACCAAAAATATACAATCATCATAATACTACTGGTGTTATATGTCAAATTAACATGTGATTAAAATGAAAGAAAGCCGGCAGTTCATAATCTGACGGCTTCTCATTATCCTAAATCTATATTATAAGCAAACGGCAGACAAATGACATGGCAGGTAATGCTACTACACAACTATTATATAAATTGCAGCCACGTCCTTATGTAAATTATTTTATAAACCTTTAAAAGAATATGGGTATACATCAATCCTGATTAATCATCCTCAATATGTTTGGAATATACGGCGCAGTCATAAAAGCTGCCATCCCTCCTGGCGCCGACACGGTAATCATATCTGGTAAATTGCATACCGGCCTTCTGCATCACTTTACCGGAGCCGACATTCAATACATCGTGCTTAGCCTGGATTGTCTGATAGCCTATTTCGTAGAACAAATAATGCATAATCGCACGGAGAGCCTCCGTCATAATACCCCTGTTCCAATAGGGCACGCCGATGCAGTATCCGACTTCACAGGTTTTTACTGAATCATTCATGATTTCCACACTGATGGAACCGATCGGCATATTTTTACCTTTGAGTTCTATTGCCCAGACATAGAAATTATTATATTCATAATTGCTCACCCAATTTATTACTCTCTTCAGGGAAGTGTCGACATCCTTATGAGGCCCCCAGGATAGGTATTTACATACCAAAGGATCACCTGCCCAGTTACGGTACATATCTCCTGCGTCTTCTGCTCTGAATTTGCGAAGAACCAGGCGAAGAGTCTCTATCGTTTGTGTTCCTTTATGCTGTATACTCACCTTTACCTCCATGGCGTTAAGAATGGCCTTTCAAAAAAGCTTATACACTGACAGGGCTAGATATGTATGATATTCTATATATTTTCTAAACAATTTCAACAGGAGCAGAGAGTCTGCCTGGCAGACTCTCTCACTGAGTATAATCGACAAGCAGGTAAATTTCCTTATGTAAATTCTAATTTATGTTTCATACAGAGTGAACATCCCGCTTCGAAGACTTTTTATGTCATAGGAATTATTTATGATATGTGATTTTTTCTCACATGAAATTATGTTATAGGAAATTAATAGAATGCTCTATGACATAAAAATACGGGGCAGCTCCAAGCCACCCCGTAAGATTATACCTTTATTATTTTCTTATTTCAATTCCCTTTGAACCAAGAAGCTTAAGCAGTTCATCCACCATGGTCTGAATCTCCTGTCCTTCCAGGGTTCTTTCCTTTGAAATGAAATCAAAACGTACTGTTACGCTTTTCTTACCCGGAAGAAGCTTCTCATCCTCGAAGATATCCACCAGATGGAAGTTCTGCAGATATTCACACTTGTATTCCTTCACATAAGCCACAATGTTCTCGTAACGAAGCGCTTTATCTGTAAGAAGGCTTAAATCGATTGCAACACCGGGATATCTGGATACCTCTGCATAACGTAATTTCTCAGCTTCTACCTTCTCCATTAACTCCATATCAATCTCAGCAAAGGCAACATTCAGCTTCTTATCTATCTTATTCTTGATCTTCGGATTGATCACAGAGAAATAACCGATCTCCTCATCCTTCAGAAGAATGCTTGCACTGTTAACCGGATGAACATAATTGTATTTTGCCAAATCCTCTTTCACTCCAAAGGCTGGATGAATGTTCTTCGCTGCAAGAACAATCTGCTCAATGATCTCCTTACATTTGAAGTAAATCTCTTTATCCGTAAGCTTCTTGCTGGCAACTACGATACCAAGTCTCTTACGCTCGTCGCACAGTCCATCTGCTCTTAAACCGTTCGCAACACGGCCGATCTCATACATTCCCATCTCCGGATAATTATCAACATTCTTTGCCACGAAGCCAAGTAAGCTCGGGATTATGGTAGAACGGATGGTGTCATTTTCTGCAGTAACGGAGTTAATAACACGGATATTGGGTTCGGTAACGATACCCAGTTCTTTATTCATCTTGCTCTCATACCAGATATAGCTGTGAACCTCATTCATCGCATAACGTTCGCTTAACAGTTCCTTAATGCGGTATTCATTGCTTCTTTCCACACTATGGCGAACCGGAGTCAGGAAGCTCTTGGTTGAACGGATGTCAAAGTTATCATAGCCATAGATACGGGTAATCTCTTCGATGATATCCGCTTTCATGGTAACATCCTTTGTTGCTCTCCAGCTTGGTACGATCAGACTGAAAGCATCTCCACTTCGGGTTACACCAAAGCCCAGGGCTGTCAAGGTTTCCTCAATCTGGTCGGAGGAAATATTAATTCCGGTATATTTGTCAACAAAGGCTTTATCAAAATCAATTGCAATCGTGTCATAATGCTTTACATAACAGTCTGTCAGGGAGGAGGTTACCTTCGCATCCGGATCAATATCTGTTAACAGCTTTACAAAACGCTCAATTGCAGGAATCGTAAGTTCCGGATCAATGGTTTTCTCGTATCTGGAGCTTGCTTCCGTACGAAGTCCTAAGCGAACAGCTGATTTACGAACGGAAACACCATCAAAGTTCGCTGATTCCAGTAATACAGTATCGGTATCGGCTGTAATTTCAGAAAGCTCACCACCCATGATACCTGCTACTGCAACCGGCTCCTTCTCATCACAGATAAGTAAGGTCTCTGTATCAGCCTTTCTCTCCACACCGTCCAGGGTAAGGAAGTTGACTGTCTCAGGATAGGTCTTCACTCTGATCTTGGATACCTTGGCATTGTCGAAGGCATGCATCGGCTGTCCTAATTCCATCATCAGATAATTAGTCAGATCAGCGAGCAGATTAATCGGTCTCTGACCGCAGTAGGTGAGGCGGATTTTCATGTTAATCGGAGATTTCTTTACTTTGATATTGGAGATGGAGATACAGCTGTAACGGAAGCATTTCTCTGTATCCTCTACCTTAACATCAATTTGGGCTAAATCCTTATAAATACTTGTATTAACAACCTCCAGCGGCTTCAGAGGTCTCTTGGTCAATACGGCGATTTCTCTGGCAATACCGTAATGACCCCAGAGATCGGGACGGTTCGTTAAGGATTTGTTATCAACCTCAAAAATAGTATCCTCCAGCTGCATGAAGGTCTTGATATCTGTTCCTAACGGATAGGTATCATCTAGCATCATCAATCCGGAATGATCATCGCTGATACCTAATTCCTTCTCGGAACAGCACATACCGTGGCTGATCTCTCCGGCAATCTTCGCCTCTTTAATCTCAAGATCACCAACCTGACCGCCAAGCTTGGCAAATGGTACAATCGCTCCAACGAATACATTCGGTGCACCGCAGACACAGCCTACAACCTCTGTACCGATATCTACCCTAACGAGATGAAGCTTCTTGGAATTCGGATGATCATTGATCTCAATAATTTTACCAACAACAACGTCTCTGATGTTCTTACCATATTCATGTATTTCCTCTACTTCAGCAGTAGATAATGTAAATCTTCCGATTAATTCTTTCAGATTAATTCCGGAAAGATCCGTGAATTCTGAAATCCAATTCATTGAAATATACATAATTTCCTCCATTCTCCGCCTTCAGCGGATTTCCTATCTATGAAGAAGCCCGTTGGAATAATCGACGGTATTCCATACGAAATCTTCTAAAATTTAATTGAAGTCATAAAAACCTGGATTAATAATAATTTCTCTGCTGCTATACGTATGGGTCATACACGAATAATCATACTTAGCCGAAAGGGGTTTATCGTATGGCATCGTAAATGTGCAGTAGAAGCATTATTATACCGTAAATTGCTTTAACTGCTTCAAATTACCGCTGTTGAACAAACGAATATCCTTAATGTTGTATTTCATCATTGCCAGTCTGGTAAGACCGAGACCGAAGGCGAAACCGGTATATTTCTCAGGATCAATGCCGCCAAGACGAAGTACATTCGGGTGAATCATACCGCAGGGCAGAAGCTCCAACCAACCGGAATGCTTACAGGTCGGACAACCGGAGCCACTGCAGATGGCACAGTTAATATCAAGTTCAAAGCCCGGCTCCACGAAGGGGAAGAAACCTGGTCTTAAGCGCACCTTTACATCTCTTTGGAATACTTCGGTAAGTAATACCTTCATGAAATAGATTAAGTTTGAGATGGAGATATCATCACCGACCATCATACCCTCTAACTGAAAGAAGGTATTCTCATGGCTTGCGTCTATATTCTCATTACGGAAGCATCTTCCCGGAAATAAAACCTTTAAGGGCTCACCAGGCTTCGGAGCACCGTATTTTCTCAAAATGGTATTCTGAGCTGCTGAGGTGTGTGTCTTTAATAACTGCCCATTATCAAGGTAATAAGTATCCTGCATATCTCTTGCCGGATGGTTCTTTGGGATGTTAACACCTTCAAAGTTATTGAATTCCGTCTGAATTTCAAGACCATCTTCTATAATGAAGCCCATGGTCTTAAAGATATCCTCAATCTGTTTTTGAACAATGGTTATGGGATGCATGGTTCCAATGGCTTTGTCAGAAGGTATGGAGAAATCATAACGTTCCGTATTTTCCAACTCCTTCAGATATTCCTTCTCTTCCATGGTCTTCTGATATTCGACGATTGCCTTCTCGCATTCGTCCTTCAGAATATTAACCTGCATACCTGCTACTTTCTTCTCTTCTGCATCCAGGTTACGAAGATTTTTTAATTC
The DNA here is from genome assembly GCA_035564175.1 of Mobilitalea sp. Taxonomy (GTDB): domain Bacteria; phylum Bacillota; class Clostridia; order Lachnospirales; family Lachnospiraceae; genus Mobilitalea. The sequence goes on along the minus strand of DATMUM010000182.1, from coordinate 5,078 downwards.
CTCCGTGACAAGTCCTTTCTTGCCAAGGTAGGAAACTCTGATGCGTTCCAACTCCTCTTTCGAGTCAGCTGCATTTAACTCAGCCGTAAACTGTGCCTTAATTCGTTCCAGGTTTTCTAACATAATCATTCCTCCTTAAAAATTTAATAAATGTGTCAAAAGAAGCTTTTCTAAAATATCTTAATAAATTTGTCAAAAAAGCTTTTCTAAATATCTTAATAACTGCGTCATAAGAACCTTTTCTAAATTTCTTAATAATGTGTCAAAAGAAGCTTTTATGAAATATCTTAATAAATGTGTCAAAGGAAGCTTTTACGAAATATCTTAATAAATGTGTCAAAGGAAGCTTTTACGAGTTTCCACTACGTTTTGAGGCTCAATGTAGGATATGCCTAGGAAGGAAAGGCGGCCAAATGGAGTATATATGCATCCTTATTTCACCATTCCAACTTTAGCAGTGTTTTGCAATACCTAATGTTCTGCAATACCTAATGAATTGCATTAAAAAAGCTTCCGTCCCAAAAGGGACGAAAGCATCGTGGTACCACCCAAATTCAAGCTTATAGATAAGCTCCTCAACAGTCATAACGGAACTGAACCGGCCTTTCTTCTATCGACAAGATTCTATTGATATTTTAAAGGCAACTCCGGTGCCGAACTTCGCAATATATCTGAACCCTGAACCTGCTCTCAGCCGGTGGCACGTTCTCTCTGGCGGGAAAATATACGCTACTGCATTCACCTTCAATGTTGTTATCATTTTCTCATATATTAATCGACATTCCCCCTATTGTCAAGGGGGAATTCAATTAACGAAAATAATTAGTATTTCTAATAGTCAACTGCAAAATTACTGATTGCGGAGGAAAGAACCAATTCTACGTTCTTACTTGAATTAGCGTCCGTTCCTTTCTTTCTTACGTATACCGTGCAGCCGTCCGGAGCTGCACCATTCGATAAGGTCAACAGCTTCGTACTGCTTACCGAGGTCCATCTGGCGGAAGAAAGATTAAAGGATGCGCCTGATTTTACTATGGTATATTCATATACATTTGTTGCGGAAGCTTTATTAAATAACATTACTAATTTCTTGTTCATATAGTAATAAGTAACATCCTTCGAATTATCACCAATCTCAGGGGCACTGCGCTGACCCTTTATTTTAATATATGCAGTTTTTGAGTAAGTTGCTTTTGTTGTAGCGGCAGTACGGATCATCAGCGTTGCATCTATCGCCCCATTGGCATATAAGGCCTTGGGAGCTATTTCACTAAGTAACATACTCTTGGTACAATCAATCCAGGATGCCGTTGTGGAATCATAATATTCCATAGCTGATGATGTATTAATGGTAAGCTTGGAGGAATTGACCCTGATGGAGGGCTGCTCTGCTCTTGCTGTAATAGTAACAGTCACCTCTTTGCTTGGTCTGCTTCCGACGTTGCTAGCCGTTCCTGCTATCTGTGGAATTCGAATGATGATCTTTGCTCCTTTGGTGCGCAGTAGCTCCATCACATTCAGAAAGGATTTGTAGGAAGCAGAGGTCTCATCCAGGCTGACGGTGTTCCAGCTATAATCAGTAATCTTTCGCCATACAAATACTGCTGAAGCATCTGCATTCGTAAAGGTAAAGCTTCCGTCCACCTTATTATAGGTTACTTTCAATGAGGTATCCTGCATGGGTAAAACAACTGAGGTAATGCTTGTTACGACATCACCCTTGAAATACAAAGTAGTATCTGCTGACGCTGATACCCAGGATATATCCATCGTATAAGCTTTTGTAGAACTGTTGTAAGCGCCTTCTACCTCAAACCAGTTACTCTCATCGACGGAATAATAAACTACAGAATTATTGTTATTATAAATCTGCATGGTAAGCTCTTCATAATTAATCTCACCAATGGCAACAGCAGCTGCTGTTTCCGCCTCTGCCCTATGTAACGGTGCCGTGCCGCTAATCAGCAGAATCAGCATGATCACTGGCAGTAAGCCGATATATTTTAAAGTATGTTTCTTCATAAGTACCTCCTGATATCCAGACACTGTTAATTAGCATTTAGGATGGTTAATTTACATCCACTCTCAATGACATAACCATTACTTAAGGTAATCACTATATTTTTCGTATCTGTGGAATCCGTTGTCAGTTTATTAATCTTAGCATTGGACAAAGATATGGTAGCTTTCCCTTTGGAAATGGTTGCCGAACCAAAGATGGAGGCATCTCCCCAGGTCACATTTGCCACACTGACCTCATAGGTATCACTGAATAAAGTCAAGGAAATCGTATAGGTGATTACATCATTTGAAGTTGTTGTGGTAGTTCCATCGCTATTCGTTACCGTTGAGGTAGTCTTTTCCTTAAGACTGCCTTCCGTAATGGACCACGCGATCGGAGTATTGTCAATGGTTGCAGTACTTATCATGGTAATAGATACGCTGCTGTCAAGTATTTCATTATTATTCAGGTAAATGATCAAAGGTAAGGCCTGATCAGCTTTAATGGAAGCTGACTTTTCCATCACAGATACGTTTACCGTCACGGTTGCTGTAACGATGGTATCCTTGTCATCATTTACATAGGAGCCATATTCGACTGTATAATCCGTTCCTTTGCTCAGAGTATATCCGTTGTAAATCAGGGAACTGATTGCTGTCGCCTCCGATGTGAACTTATTAATACCTGACGGATCGATTACCTTATCTGTTCCCAAATCCAATCGGAACTTGAAACTGGAGGCATCCTTCGAATCAATTGATTTATAAATTCGCTTAAAATTAGCCGTATAACTAGTATCATCCGGGTTATTTAAAATGGTTGCCTTATATAGATAAAGTAATACCCCGGTGGAAGCAGTACTCTTGATAACTTCCTGATTCGCTAGCGTTATATAAGCATACAGAGTCTCTCCTGTCACGAAATCAATCTCTCCGGTGGAGGTTATCATGGTTGTGATGATATATTTATCACTGGCGCCGGTACTCTTCGAATTCAAAGCAACGCTGCTCTTACAAGTAACAGCTCCTTTTTTAATACCAAAGGCATCATAAAAATCGATGGAAGAAACTGTCGTTGATGTCGGACTGTAGAGATAAAATGCCAGATAGCTTGAGCTTGTTCCAGTACAACATACACCTGCTGTAGTAACTAATGTTGTCAGCTGGGTTGCCTGAGACGCATTGGGGTACTCGATACCATTCACACCGGAAATATCCGTCTCAACGGATGCCAAAGAAAAGCTGACCGTAGCAGAAGCCTCGATGGATTTCATTCTGACATAGATACGGCTGCCTGTCGGTGCAGCTGTACTGCTTATGCTGACAGCTGTGCTTGAGGAAATGGTTTTCCAGGTTGCAGTCTGATAATTCAGCGTCTTATCCTTCAGTATTATGGTATATTCAAAGGGTGCTGTGGTACTTGCCGCCTTTACAATAAGCGATAAGGTTGAAGAGCTCGTATAATTCAGAGAGATACCATAGGTATCCGTATTCGGTGCTGCCTTCTGTACAGGGACCTTCACAGTTGTAATATTGGATACCTGACTGGTACTGCCTGCATTCGTCCTGAATTGAAGCGTTACCTCCTTCTGGCTCCCTGCATTACTGCTGTACAGAGCTTCCGGAGCTATACTGCTTAAGAGTAAATCCGTTGCACTGGTTATGTCTGTCCAGCTTGTATAGGTTCCGTCACTGTTCATTTTACGGTATGATATTCCTTTTTTGACAGCTATGCTGAACTTGGAACCATTGATAGTAATTGCAGGTGCAGCTGTCTTCTTCGGAACGGTCACTGTTACCTCATTACTAGGTCGCAGACCGGCGTCCGTACTGCTGGTTCCATTCACAGGAGCGAGCCGAAAGCATACCTGCGCCCCATTCTCATAGTAATATCCCAGTTCTGCTGCCATTGTTGACGTATTGAGAGTTTTCCAGGTTGAACTTCCTTTTTTACGCCATTCAAGGGTACGGTTTTCTGCATTGTTAAAGGTCACGGTAGCCTTCAGAATGTTAAAGCTCGCACTAAAATTAGTAACCTGTTTTACAAGTGTAACAGAGATTTCTAAGGTTGAATAATCTCCCTTAAAATACATGGTATAATTTTTAGAAGCTGATATCCAAGAGATATCCATCGTAATCGTTCCATTGCTTATCTGTCCAGGGACAAGCTCCCATTTCTTTTTCGTGGAATCAGAAAAATAAACTGCCGTATCCCCTGAGTTTAACTGTAATGTAATTGTACTGTTATAATAATTGATTTCTTTTACAGAAATGCTTGTTTCCGCTGCACTCGCCCGTCCATGCAGGTTGGCCAGTAATGCTGCCAGAATTAAAAGTGCAGCCAGAACATAAAATGCTATGCGTTTTTTTGTCATCATCCAATGATTTTTATCGATTATTGTGCTCATTTTCTGCCTCTTTCTTTCGGATATGAAAAAGCACATCCATGTATCAGAATCATATCTTTTGTTATTAATTATTAAGTTACAACAAATTATTCTTTTGTCAGACCCTCCTTCCTAAAAAACCTATAAAATATATATCGGATTATCCTACTTTATCTTAATAGAAATAGTAAATTTTTCATAATATTTTACAATTTAAAATCCGGTATGTCTCTTTCCCTTTTCGACATTGTATGTTAGAATATGTTGATATTAAGATAGGAGTGACAGTGTGAAAAATCAAGATTTTTCACACGCAAATTTGTGCCTGCGGCCCAAGGTTGCAGGTTTTGAAGAAAGGCATGGTAATTTATATGCATACGAAAATAATATTCTTTGATATTGACGGAACCATTTTAAGCCATAGGAATCATCAGATTTTAGACAGCACCAAGGCTGCAATCCGGAAAGCGAAAGCAAATGGCCATCTTGTGTTTATCAACTCCGGAAGAACCTTCTCGGAAATCGATGATGAAATCATGGGAATCGGTTTTGACGGATATGTCTGCGGCTGCGGCACTTATATTAATTACCATGGTTCTGTTTTATTACACAATACCATACCTCATAATTTAAGCAGCAGGTTAATTCAGGATCTGCGGGAATTAGAAATAGAAGCATTGCTGGAAGGTA